>NZ_JBTJEQ010000017.1:0-93672 GCF_054456675.1 Jatrophihabitans sp. YIM 134969 | reverse complement strand
TCGGACGCGGCGACCGGCTCGGACGCGGCGACCGGCTCGGGCGCGGTGACCGGAGCGTCGGGCGCCGGCGCCGGGCGCGGGCTGAGGACGGGGACGGGGGCGGCGAGCGCGTCGTCCGGCCAGAGCTCCTCGAACGACGGCACGACGGGCGGTGCGACCGCTGCGCGAGGGGCGCGGGGGAGCACGTGGTCGGCGATCGAGGTCCGACGTTCCACGGTGGAACTCCTCTGAGGGGTGGGGGCGGAGGGACGCTGGTGTGTGAGTCGAGTGCGTCGGTCAGACGGTGTTCCGACCCGTGCTTAACCTCGAACTCACTTCCTGGCGAAGCGAAAAGCTAGCCGACGTCCGGCCTCGTGCCAAGTCTCTGTCGCGGAAACCATCGCCCATCGGAAGTGTTTGCTCAGCGTGAGGTCAGGGCCGCCTCGTGTCGCTCAAGGACGTCGACGCGGCGGGACGGGATCGGCGGGAACCGGTGCGGAACGCCGGATTCGGGAGGTGTGTGCACCGTCGGAACCCGCACGTTCCGGACGTTTCACCTCGGCCGCCTGAGCAGTCCGGCCTCCGCTCAGAAGCCGAGCGACCTCGCGTCCGCGCACCGGACGAGATCGCGGAGCCCACGCTGGACGGCCGTCCTCAAGAGTTCCGCAAATCCGTCCGCGGCGCGTCACCTCCCGGCCGACGCCCGTTCCGTCCGTTCCCGGCGCGGGGTCGGGGAGGCGTCACGCACGGCGACGCCGTCCCGGTCGAGGACCAAGGACGGCGTCGGACGAGGGGGCGAACGGGGACTTCACACGGCGACGCGCAGCACCTCGGCCAGTGACGTCTGACCCGCTGCGGCCTTGCGCAGGCCGTCGACCCGCAGCTCGCTCATGCCCTGCTCCAGCGCGACGCGCTTGACGTCGTGCGCGGACGCGCGGTCCACCGTGAGCCGCTCGATCTCCTCGCTCACCGGCATGACCTCGTGCACCGCGATGCGGCCGCGGTAGCCGGTCTGGGAGCACGACCGGCACCCCACCGGCCGCCAGAGCTCGTCCGGCCGGGTGGCGTCCGCGGGCCACCGGGCGGCGTCGAGCTCGGCCGTGGTCGGCGTGTAGCTCTCCTTGCACCAGTCGCACAGGCGTCGGGCGAGGCGCTGGGCGAGCACGCAGTCCAGCGAGGAGCCCACGAGGAACGGCTCGATCCCCATCTCGACCAGGCGGGTGACGGCGCTGGGGGCGTCGTTGGTGTGCAGGGTCGAGAGCACGAGGTGGCCGGTGAGCGAGGCCTCGATGGCCAGCTGCGCCGTCGTGCGGTCGCGGATCTCGCCGATGAGCACGACGTCGGGGTCCGAGCGCAGGATGGCCGGCAGCACCGCGGCGAACGTCAGCCCGGCCTTGAGGTTGACCTGCACCTGGTTGACGCCGGGCAGTCGGTACTCGACCGGGTCCTCGACGGTGATGATGTTGATGGTGGGGCTCTTGATGGCCTGCAGCGTCGCGTACAGCGTCGTCGACTTGCCGGATCCGGTCGGTCCGGTGACCAGCACCATGCCGTGCGGCTTGTGGTAGCTGGTCGCGTACCGCTCGGCGTTGTCCGGGCTGAACCCCAGCGCCTCGAGCCTGAGGGTGACGCCGCTCGTGTCGAGCACCCGCAGGACGATCTTCTCCGCCCACACCGTCGGCAAGGTCGCGACCCGCAGGTCGACGACCCGACCGCCGAGCTGCACGGACATGCGGCCGTTCTGCGGCACCCGCCGCTCGGTGATGTCGACGCCGGACATGATCTTCAGGCGCGAGATCAACTCGGACTGCACGCCGCGGGGCACGCTGTCGATCTCGTGCAGCACGCCGTCGATGCGGAACCGCACCCGCAGGTCGGACTCCGTCGGCTCGATGTGGATGTCGGACGCGCCGGCGCGGATGGCCTGGTCGAGCATCGAGTTGACGTACCGGATGACCGGGGCTTCCTCGCCGACGGCGTCGAGGTCGGCGACGTTGTTCGAGGTCTCGCGGTGGCCCGCGCTCGCGGCGAGGTCGGCGAGGTCGCTCGCGTCGCGGCGGACCCGGTCGAGGATCTTGTCCAGCTCGGTGCGGGCGACGACCACCGGCCGCACCGGCGCCGAGCTCGAGGCGCGCACGTCGTCCAGCGCCATGACGTCGTCGGGGTCGGTGACGGCCACGAGCAGTTCGCCGTCGTCGTAGGCGATGCCGATGACCCGGTGGCGGGTGACCAGTGCGCGCGGCAGCGCCTCCATGGCCTTGTCGTCGAGCGGGAAGTCGACGAGGTCGATGGCCGTCATCCCGTAGACGTCGCCGGTGGCGGCGACCAGGTCCAGCTCGGTGACCACCCGGTCGTCGACCAGGACGTCGCGCAACGGCTTGCCGGTGTCCGCGGCGCGGCGGGTCGCCTCGGTGAGCAGGGCGCTGTCGACCCCGCGGCGGCGCAGGGCTTCGGTGAGGGGACGGGCGTGGTGCAGGGTCACGCCAGCAGTGAAGCACGCGTGAACCGCGCCGTCCTGACGAAGATCGACTTCACGGGGCGAAGCGGTATCCCATCCCCGCCTCGGTGAGCAGGTGGCGCGGGTGGCCCGGGTCCGGCTCGAGCTTGCGACGCAGTTGCGCCATGTAGATGCGCAGGTAGCTGGGGTCGGTGTGGTCGGGCGAGCCGCGTAGTGCGCGCAGCAGGGCCGGGCCGGTGACCAGGCGTCCGGGCACCTGCAGGAGGGCGGCGAGCAGCCGCCACTCGGTCGGGGTCAGCCGGACGCTGGTCCCGTCGGAGCGGGTGGCGGTGGTGGCGTCGAGGTCGATCGTCACGTCGCCCACGACCACCGTGTCGGTCCTCGCCGCCGCGCCGGTGCGGCGGGTCACGGCCCGCAACCGCGCCAGCAGTTCGTCGACGTCGAAGGGCTTGGTGACGTAGTCGTCGGCGCCGGCGTCGAGCGCCTGCACCTTGTCGGTGCTGTCGGTCCGGGCCGACAGCACGAGGATCGGGGTGGCCGACCAGGCCCGGATGCCGCGGACGACGTCGACACCGTCGAGGTCGGGCAGCCCCAGGTCGAGGACGACGACGTCGGGTTCGACGCTCGCCGCCGCGGCCAGCCCGGTGGTGCCGTCGCCGGCCTCGGTGACCTCCCAGCCCCGGGCGGTGAGGTTCATGGCGAGCGCACGGCGCAGCAGCCGCTCGTCCTCGACCAGCAGGATGCGCCCGGCCGGTGCCCGTCCACTCACGGCGCCGATCATCCACCGCGGGCCGCCGGCACCTCGCGGCGAGTGCGTGTTGCGCGGCTGTTTCGCGGGTCGCGGGCGCGTCACGGCTCGGTGACATCCGGTGCGTCGGCGCGCCGTGTCGAGCCCGCGTGCGTACCGTCAGGGCACGGGTCGGGCGGCGCTTCGCCGATGGCGAACGTCACGGACCCGTCGCCCCTGCGTGGCATCGACTGCAGGTGGGGACTGGTTACATGGAACGAGAGAAGCCCGCACGACCGACGCACGAACCGATGAAGGGGGGCCACGCCGTGACGACCACGTCCACCGCACCTGTTGACCCGATGACCGCCTTGACCGCTCTCGACCGCTGTGACCGTTGTGGCGCGCAGGCCTACGTCCGCGCGACGCTCCCCAGCGGATCCGAGCTGCTCTTCTGCGCCCACCACGCCCGTGAGTTCGAGAGCAAGCTGCGCGACATGGACGCGACGATCTACGACGAGAGCACCAAGCTCGAGCCGGTCGTCGCCACGCCGGAGCGCTAGACACCAGCACGCCCGAAGGGCCCGTCTCCTCGCGGAGGCGGGCCCTTCGTCGTGCGGCGTCCTAGTCCAGGTAGTCGCGCAGGACCTGGCTGCGGGACGGGTGGCGCAGCTTGCTCATCGTCTTGGACTCGATCTGCCGGATCCGCTCGCGGGTGACCCCGTAGACCTGGCCGATCTCGTCGAGGGTGCGCGGCATGCCGTCGGTGAGGCCGAACCGCAGCTTGACGACACCCGCCTCCCGCTCCGAGAGGGTCTGCAGCACCGACTGCAGCTGGTCCTGTAGCAGGGTGAAGGAGACGGCCTCGACGGCGACGACGGCCTCGGAGTCCTCGATGAAGTCACCGAGCTGGCTGTCGCCCTCGTCACCGATGGTCTGGTCGAGGCTGATCGGTTCCCGGGCGTACTGCTGGATCTCCAGCACCTTGTCCGGGGTGATGTCCATCTCCTTGGCGAGCTCCTCCGGGGTGGGCTCGCGGCCCAGGTCCTGGAGCAGCTCGCGCTGGATGCGCCCGAGCTTGTTGATGACCTCGACCATGTGCACCGGGATGCGGATGGTGCGCGCCTGGTCGGCCATGGCACGGGTGATGGCCTGCCGGATCCACCAGGTGGCGTAGGTCGAGAACTTGTAGCCCTTGGTGTAGTCGAACTTCTCGACCGCGCGGATGAGGCCCAGGTTGCCCTCCTGGATGAGGTCCAGGAAGGCCATGCCGCGGCCGGTGTAGCGCTTGGCCAGCGAGACGACCAGGCGCAGGTTGGCCTCGAGCAGGTGGTTCTTCGCGCGCTCGCCGTCGCGGACGATCCAGTTCAGGTCGCGCCGCATCTGCAGCACGAGCTTCTCGTTCGCCTCCTCGGCCTGCCGGATGCGCTCGGCGCCGTAGAGCCCGGCCTCGATCCGCTTGGCGAGGTCGACCTCCTCCTCGGCGTTGAGCAGCGCGACCTTGCCGATCTGCTTGAGGTAGGCACGGACGGAGTCGGCCGAGGCCGTCATCTCGGCGTCCTTGCGCGCCTGGCGCAGCGCCTCGGACTCCTCCTCGTCCCACGTGAACTCCGAGGACTCGCCCTCCTTGGCGGCGGCGGGGGTCTCGGTCTCGGCCTCGTCGACGACGGCGTCGGCGGCGGGGTCCACGACCTCCTCGGCGACGACCTCCACCTCGGAGAGGTCGACCTCGGCGGGGACGTCGGCGAGGTCCGTGGGCTCCGCGTCGGCGGCGTCCGGGACGGCCGCGACCGCGCCCTTCTTCGGCTTCGCCGCGGCCTTCTTGGCCGGCTTCGCGGCCGCCTTCTCCACCGGGGCGCTCACCTTGCGCACCGCGGTGGCGGCGGCGCTGACCCGGCCCACGACCTGACCCGACAGGTCTTCGGACTCGACTGAACTGCGTGCGACCACGTACACCCTTTCGCCGGCCGCCAGGCGGCAGCAAGGCGCGCACCGGGCGGGGGGATTCATGCGTTGCGACAGTGCATCCGGGATCGCCCGCAGACTGTCGGGTGGCTCAGAGATCGAGTCCAGTTCGTGCGCGGCGCCCTGCGCGGGAAGTGTACTGCGCGATCACGCCGGGCGCTGTCGATCTACTCGCCGCGCCGTTCCACGGCGGCCAGCGCGGCCCCGACGATGCCCGCGTTGTTGCGCAACTGGGCCCGGCACGACGGGCGCCGCGACGTTGAGGTACGGCACCCAGCGGTCCGCGTTCTTGCTGACACCGCCGCCCACGACGAACAGGTCGGGGGTGAAGATCCGCTCCAGGTGCTGCATGTAGCGGTCCACCCGGACCGCCCACTTCTTGTACGACAGGTCCTCGCGGTCCTTCGCCGACGCGGCCGCCTGGGTCTCGGCGTCGTGGCCGTCGAGTTCGAGGTGACCGAGTTCCGTGTTGGGCACGAGCACGCCGTCGATGAGCAGCGCCGAGCCGATCCCGGTGCCGAACGTCAGCACCATGACCACCCCGCGCACGCCCTTCGCCGCGCCGAAGCGGGCCTCGGCGAGTCCCGCGGCGTCGGCGTCGTTGAGCACGACGACCTCGTTGCCCACGACGTCGGTGAAGGTCTTGTCGACGTCGGTGCCGATCCAGCTCGGGTCGACGTTCGCGGCCGAGCGGGCGACGCCGTGGGACACGACGCCGGGGTACGTCGCCCCGACCACGCCGGTCCACGGTTCGCGGGTGCCGTCGCCGTGGACCAGTTCGCCGACCACCCGGGCGACGGCCTGGGGCGTCGAGGGCGTCGGCGTCGGGATCCGGACGCGGGCCACGGTGAGCTCGCCGGTCGTGACGTCGACGATCGCGCCCTTGATGCCCGACCCGCCGATGTCGACGCCGTACGCGGTGTTCGCGGTCGTCGGGGCGTCGGCCGCCTCGACGTGCAGGGCGTCGGTGGCGGGGCCCGGGGCGGTGGGAGCGGGGTTCTCGCCGTCGTGCTCGGTCATGTCTCGCTCACGTTCCCTCCGCGGAAAAGGACGCCGGCCCGTCGCGCGGGCGGCGGGTGCGTACCTTAGCCCGGTGGGCAGCCCGGCCGAGTCCCGATCCACCCCGACCGAACTCCTGGACGTCGCCGTGGCCCTCGCGACCGGGGGCGGCGCCCTCGTCGCAGCCCGTGTGGGCGAGGCCCGGGCCACCACCGTGAGCGCCAAGTCCACCCCGACCGACCTGGTCACCGACGTCGACCGCGCCACCGAGGAGTGGCTGCTGGCGCGGCTGCGCGAGTGGCGGCCGGGGGACGCCGTCCTCGGCGAGGAGGGCGGGGCGACCGAGGGCGACACCGGTGTCCGCTGGCTGCTCGACCCCATCGACGGCACCGTCAACTTCGTGCTCGGGCTGCCCGACTACGCGGTGTCGGTCGCCGCGGAGGTCGACGGCGAGGTCGTGGCGGGAGCGGTCTTCGCGCCGGCGACCGGAGCCCTCTACCGCGCGTCGCTCGGCGGTGGGGCCCACCTGCGGGCCCCCGGCCAGGCTGACGTGCGTCTGCACGGCCCCCGTGACGTCCCTCTGGCCCGGGCCGTCGTCGGCACCGGGTTCGGCTACGACCCGGCCCGCCGCAGCGCCCAGGCCGCGGTCGTCGCACGGCTCATCGACCGGATCGCCGACATCCGCCGCATCGGCGCCGCGAGCCTCGACCTCTGCGCCGTGGCCGCCGGGCGGCTCGACGGCTACTACGAGGTCGGCCTCAACCCGTGGGACTGGGGCGCCGGGCTGCTCGTGGCGCGGGAGGCGGGCGCAGTCGCGACCGGCCTGCGCGGCCGCGACCCGGACGGCCGGATGACGGCTGTGGCCGGGGCGTCGTTCGCCGCCGACCTGTTCGCGCTGCTGGAGGACCTCGACGCCGACGCGGTCAGCTGACGCCTGGAGCGCGGTCGGGCGCGGGGTCAGGCAGCCGGGGTCGGGCAGCCGGGGTCAGGCGGCCGGAGTCAGGCGACGGGGTGAGGCGGCGGCGTCAGGACGCGGCGGGGCTCGCCGAGGTCGTCGGCGTGGGGTAGGGCGGCGTGGTGAAGCAGGTCGCCGTGGGCGACGGGCTGGTCGGGCCGCTCGCGCCGGAGGCGGGTGCGCCGGTCGCCGTGGCGCCGGGCGCGGCGGGGGACTGCGAGACCTGCGCCGCGATCATCGCCTGCTTGGCCTGGGCGGCGGTGGCGAGGCCGCGGTAGCGCGCGCCGATCGTCACGGTGACGCTGGTGTCCTCGCGGGTGTCGACGGTGACGGTCGACCCGGTGAGGTAGTAGTGCACGAGCAACGCGCCGGCCGTGCCGTTGGGCCCGGACGTCACGGTGGCGATGCCGGCCAGCGGGTCGGCGTCGCCGACGTTGCCCTTGCCGAACCCGGCCTTGCCGAAGGCGTCGAGCGCCTGGCCGGCGAGGCCGTCGGTGCCGACACCGTTGAGCACGGTCACCGTGACCGCGGCGTTGGCGGGCAGTTGCGGTGCCGAACCACAGCCGCCGGCGACGTCGGCGGCGGAGTCGCGGTCAGCGACACGCACCCACACCACGACGGCCAGCACGGCCAACGCGAGCAGGAAGATGAGGGCGGGCACGGGTCGTCGTGCCGATCGGGAGGGCATCGCCGGGGAGCTTATCCGGCGACCCGGACACCGCCGAGCCACCACGCCCACGACGCCCCGAGACGATGACGGCCGACACGCCGACGGGTGTGTGGGTGCGCCTGCTGGACGCGCCGTGTACCGTCCCGCGCTCGGGCGACGACGCGGGGAACCACCACCGGGATGAAACCCCGGCGTCCCGGCGTTCCACGCGGGCGCGATCCCCACGCCGGTGAGAGCCGGACCGACGCGCGAGCCACCTGCAGGACGAACGCTTGAGAAGGAATGAGACATGGCCACCGATTACGACGCCCCGCGACGCGGCGAGACCGACGAGCTGGGCGAGGATTCACTCGAGGAACTGAAGGCACGACGCGCCGAGGCGCAGTCGGGCACGATCGACGTCGACGAGACCGAACTGAACGAGTCCCTGGAGTTGCCGGGGGCGGACCTGTCCAGCCTGTCCGGTGAGGAACTCACCGTCCGGGTCCTGCCGAAGCAGGAGGACGAGTTCACCTGCTCGCGCTGCTTCCTGGTCCACCACCGCAGCCGCCTCGGCCGCGAGTCCAAGGGACAGCTGATCTGCCGCGACTGCGCCTGAGCCGTCGCGGCGCCACGCCGGGGGCTACACGCCCCCGGTGAGGGTCAGACCACCGTCGATGACCAGCGTCTGACCCGTGATCCACGCCGCGTCGCCGGAGCCGAGGAACGCCACGGCACCGGCGACGTCCGCGGGATCACCCAGACGTCGCAGCGGGTACGCCGCGGCGACGTCCTCCTCGCGGCCCTCGTAGAGGGCGGTCGCGAACTTCGTCTTCACCACCGCCGGGGCCACCGCGTTGACGCGGACCGCCGGCGCCAGTTCCACGGCGAGCGACTGCGTCACCGAGACCAGCGCCGCCTTGCTCGCCCCGTAGAGCGTGATGCCCGGGGCGGGTCGCAGGCCCGCGATCGAGGCCACGTTCACCACGGCGCCACCGGGCCGCGCCAACCCGTTCGCCATCGCCACGCGCAACCACCCGAGCGGGGCCAGCACGTTGACGTCGAACGTCTTGCGCGCGGCCGCGGGGTCGGTCTCGAGGAGCGGGCCGTACGCCGGGTTGATGCCGGTGTTGTTGACGAACAGGTCCAGGGGCCCGAACGCCTCGACGGTCCGCCCGACGGCGTCGGCCTGGTGCTCCGGGTCGTCGGCGCGACCGGCGACGGCGATGGCGACCGGCTCGGGCCGCCCGGCGTTCAGCGCGGCCACCGCCTCGTCCAGGGTCTCCTGCTTGCGGGCGGTGACACACACCCGCCCGCCCTCGGCGACCAGCCGTTCGGCGACGGCGAGGCCGATGCCCCGGCTCGCGCCCGTCACGATGGCGGTGCGGCCCGCGTAGCGGGCGCCGGCCGGGTCAGTCACGCTGGCGGGTCTCCTCGAGGGTGCGCGCCCGGTTCAGGGCGTCGGTGAGCTCACGGGGGTGACGGGTGCTGACGGCCCAGTACGGCACCGGGTCCTCGGGGTCGTCGAGGACGATCTGCACGCCCGGCCCGACCCACGGCTTGGTGGCGAGGAACGCGGCGGGGTCACCGTCGCGCCCCATCAGCCGGCGCATGGTCGGGGCCTCCAGGGCGACGACGCCGCCGACGTAGCGGACGGGGAGCTTCGCGCCGGCGACCAACAGCACGCCGTCCTCGACGGCGAGGGTGGAGCGGCCGATCCAGGTGACGATGACGATGGCGGCGACGACCCCCGCGAGCATCGTCGACCAGATGGGCAGGGGCGTCACGAAGCTGATCTCGGGTGCGAGGACGAGGCCCGCGAGCGCACCGGTCACGTACCAGGACCACGGGCACCGCAGCCGCTCGCGGTAGCCGTCGGTGGTCACGGTCGCGAGGGTAGCCTTGCCCGCCGTGACCAGCGCTGTGCCCCGAACCGGCGAGAACCCGGGCGCTCCGTCGCTCACCGTCGCCGTGCACCGGCTGGATCCGTCCGTCCCCCTCCCCACGTACGCCCTCCCGGGCGACGCCGGGGCCGACATCGTGACCACCGTCGACGCCGAGTTGGCGCCGGGGGAGCGGGCCTCGCTCCCCACCGGCATCGCCCTCGCGCTGCCCGACGGCTACGCCGCGTTCGTGCACCCCCGCTCCGGGCTCGCCGCCCGGGCGGGCATGACGCTGCTGAACGCGCCCGGGACGATCGACTCGGGCTACCGCGGAGAGGTGACAGTGATCGTCGTCAACCACGACCCGCGCCGGACGTTGCGTCTGCAACGGGGCGAGCGCATCGCGCAGTTGGTGCTGCAGCGGGTCGAGCACGCGCACTTCGTCGAGGTCGACGAGCTGCCGACGTCCGAGCGCGCCGCCGGCGGGTTCGGCTCGACCGGCGGTTCGCTCGCGCTGGACGCGGGGGCGCTCTGATGGCGGGCTTCCGTCGCGACCGCGGCTCGATGTCCCGGGCCGCGAAGCGCAAGCAGCAGGAACGCGACAAGCTCGACGCGACCCCGCCGTGGCAGCACCCGCGTCACGGTGACGAGTCGGCGACGACCACCGGCCCGTACGACGTCAAGGACACCCCGGACGACGACCACGAGCGCGTCGACCTCGGCGCGTTGCGCCTGCCCGTCGTCAAGGGCATCGACATCCAGGCCGAGGCCGACAACGAGGGCCGGGTCAGCACCGTCCGGCTCGTGCGCAAGGGCACGCAGATGCAGGTCGGCGTGTTCGCCGCACCCCGGGCCGAAGGCATCTGGGACGAGATCCGAGCCGAGATCGCGGAGTCCATGGCCCAGGGCGGGGGATCGGCCGAGGAGCACGAGGGCGACCGCTTCGGCACCGAACTGCGGGGCGAGCTCGCGGGCGCCCGTGGCGCGAAGACCCCGGTGCGGTTCCTCGGTGTCGACGGCCCGCGTTGGTTCGTCCGCGCCATGGTCGTCGGGCCCGGTGCCACCGACGACGAGGCCGCCGAGCCGCTGCTGGAGGTCTTCGCCGACACCGTCGTGGTGCGCGGGCGTGACCCGCTCCCGGTCCGCGAGCCGGTGCCGCTGCACCTGCCGAAGACCGACGCGGTCACGGGCGACGACTCCGACGACGACTCCTGAGTTCCGGCGGTTACCCTCGGCGGCGTGAGCGAGGAAGACGAGTCCGCTCGTCCCCGCACCCTCCGTGAGGAACTGACCTCACCGGAGATGCGCGAGCGGTACCGCTCGCAGATGCTGGCCTCGATCGGCGGCTGGACCGGCACGGTCATCGCCGCGATCCCGACCATCGTGTTCGTCATCGTCAACCTGGTCGCGGCGCTCAGCACCGCGATCTACTGGGCGGTCGGCTCGGCCGTGGCGCTGGCGCTGTACCGGGTGGTCCGGCGCGAGTCGGTGCTGCAGGCGGCGTCCGGCCTCATCGGGGTGGGCATCGCGGCCGCCATCGCCGCCTACACCGGCGAGGCCCGCAACTTCTTCGTGGTCGGCATCGTCACGGCCTTCGCCTACGGCATCGCGATGCTGCTGACCATGATCGTGCGCCGCCCCTTCGTCGGGCTGGTGTGGGAGTTCCTCGACCCGATCGACAAGCACCACCCCACCGACGCCGACGTCGACGGCCCCCACCCGCCCGCCGTCCCGTGGTACCGCCACCGCCAGCTCCTGCGCGCCTACCAGTGGGCGACCCTCGCCGGCGTCGTGGTCTTCCTCGCCCGTGGCGTGGTCCAGTGGATCCTCTACTCCCTGGACGAGACGACCTCGCTCGGCATCGTCAAGATCGTCATGGGTTACCCGCTCTGGATCGCGGCTGTCATCTTCTCGTTCTGGATCGTCCGCCGCACCCGCCACAAGCTCTACCCCCCGAAGGAACCCACCCCCGCCGCCTGACGGTCCTCGCCTGGTTCGTCCGGTCCGCCGGCCGTGGGGCCCTTGACTCACAAAAGTGCAGTGTTCGGTCGTTCTGCGTGCACCTGAGCCGCGAAACGATGACTGTCTGGCGGTACGGGCGTCGGCGTGTCGCCCGAGGAGCGCAGGACGCGGACGCCTACTTGCACCGTGTGACCGGGTTCGCAAGCTCGCGCGTCGGAGTGTGGACGACGGACCGGCCTGTGGACGACGCAGAGTGCCCAGCCGTCAGTTCCTCGATGCTCAGCGCATGCGACTCCACCCGCCCGTCCCGTTCACCCGGCTCGGGGTGGCGACGGCCGCCGAATACCTCGAAGCGGGGTGGTCACGCGCCGCCCAGCGACACGCGGTGCTGACCGGTCGGCTGGTCCGGGTCGCGGCCGGCCGGTTCGCGCCTCCTGTCACGCGCCTGAGCTCGTACCAACAGGCCGACCTCGCCTTGGCCCGTCGCGCGATCGCCGCCACCATCCCTCGCGACCGCGTCGCCGTGAGCCACCTGGCGGCCGGGTACCTCCACGGCTGCCCGATCTGGGCGGATTCCCCTCGATCCTGCGTGAGTTCCTGGGCTCCGGCAATCCGTCACATGACGGGTCTGCACGTTCACCAGGTGGCGTCGACGTTGCCGCTCGTGCGCAAGTTGGACGTTCCCGTGACGTCGATGGCGCGGACGGTCGTCGACATCGCGTGTGAGTTCGGCGCGCAGTCCGCGCTCGTCACTGGCGACTTCGCGTTGCGCCACGGGCTGCTCGAACTCGGCCCGCTCGAGGCGGCGGTCCACGACTGCCGCGGACACACCGGGATCGACAACGCGCGCGTGGTGCGCGACCTGCTCGACCCGCTGGCGGAGAGCCCGCTCGAATCGCGCAGCCGCTGGCACATCCGGGAGCACGGCCTCCCGATCCCGTACAGCCAGGTCGTCATCCGCACCCTCGACGGTCGGTTCCTCGCCCGCGTCGACCACTACTGGGCCGAGGGCGTTGTCGGCGAGACCGACGGAACGACGAAGTACGTCGACCGCCCGGACGCCTACCCGGCTGAGAAGGACCGGCACCAGACCGTCGAGGACGTGGACCTCGAGGTCGCCCGATGGGGATCGAGGGATTTCGTCGACTTCTCGGACGCGGTGGCCCGCATCGAGCGGGCGCGCCGCCGACGCCGCGCGCGGCTCGTCGCTGGCGAGGTACCCCGCTGGGTCGCGACGACCCAGGCCGGCGCGGTCATCCCGGTGCCCTTGGTCATCCGCGCCTGACCGCTCGAACGCGCCGCGCGTCCATCCTCCGTGTCCTGTCGTTCCTGGCCCACGCGCGTGTCATCCGCCAAACAGTCACTGTTCGGTTGCACAGCCCGCCGGCCAATGACCGAACACTGCACTTTTGTCAGTCACCCTCGCGGACGCGCCGACCGTCACGACCCGCCGGACACGAGCCGACCGTCGGTCAGCGGGAGGCGAGGACGACCAGCACGACCACGACGGCGAGGCCGAGGGCCGTGAGGGCCCAGCCCTGCCAGGCGCGCGGCCACAGGCCCCAACCCCGGCGCGACGGGCCGAACCAGGGGCGGCGGCGGGCGGGGGGACGACGAGGTTCGGACACGCTCAGCGGCACACCGCGGCGCGGATCGCGGGTTCGGCCTCCGGGCGGGCGACGAACAGCAACTCGTCACCGCCCTCGAGCGGCTCGTCGGGCGACGGCGTGAGGACGTGCCCGCGCCGCACGATCGCGACCAGCGCCGCGTCGCGGGGGATCGTCAACTCCCGCACGGCGTTGCCCTGGCACGGGGCGTCGGACGGCAGGGTGACCTCCACCAGGTTGGCCTCGCCCTGCTTGAAGCTGAACAGCCGGACGATGTCGCCGACCGAGACGGCCTCCTCGACCAGCGCCGCGAGCACCCGCGGGGTCGAGACGGCGGTGTCGACGCCCCAGGCCTCGGTGAACAACCACTCGTTCGACGGGTGGTTGATGCGGGCCACGACCCGCCCGACCGCGTACTCGGTCTTGGCCAGCAGCGAGACCACGAGGTTGACCTTGTCGTCGCCGGTCGCGCTGATGACGACGTCGTACTCCTCGAGGTTGCTCTGCTCGAGGGTGACGACCTCGCACGCGTCGCCGAGGCGCCACGTCGCGCCCGGGATCCGCTCGGGGGTGATCTTGCGGTCGTCCTTGTCGATGAGCAGGACGGTGTGGCCGTTGGCGATGAGCTCGCGGGCGATGGACCGCCCCACGGCGCCCGCCCCGGCGATGGCGACCTTCACAGGGCCTCAGTCCTCCGGGGGCTTCGACGCGGTGGCCTTGACCTCGGCCATCTCGTCCTCGGTCGTGAACAGGTGGACGGTGTCGCCCGCCTGCAGCACCGGCGTCTCCCGGGGCAGCTTGCCGACGCCGAAGCGCGTCACCACACCCACCCGGGCGCCGGTCGCGGCCTCGAACTCCTTGACCTTGCGGCCCACCCAGCCCGGATCGGGGGTCAGGGCCAGCATGATCACGCCGCCCGTGGGGTCGCGCCACTCCTCGAGGACGCTCGCGCCCAAGACCTTCTTCAACAGGCGCCCAGACGTCCACGGCACGGTCGCCACGGTCGGGATCCCGAGCCGCTCGTACACCTCGGCGCGGCGGGGGTCGTAGATGCGGGCGACGACGTGGTCGACGCCGAACGTCTCCCGGGCCACCCGCGCGCTGATGATGTTGGAGTTGTCGCCGCTGCTGACGGCGGCGAAGGCGTCGGCGCGTTCGATGCCGGCCTCGATGAGGGTGTCGCGGTCGAACCCGACCCCGGCCACGGTGGTGCCGCCGAACTCCTCGGACAGGCGCCGGAACGCGGCCGGGACGGCGTCGATGACCGCCACCGAGTGGCCCAGGCGGTCGAGGGCGAGCGCGAGGGCGGAGCCCACGCGTCCGCAGCCCATCACGACGACGTGCACGGCCCGGCACGCTACACGCGGCCGCGCGGTGCTGCCGACGAACCGACCCTCGGCGGACCAGTAGCTTCGCACCCCGTGAGCACCGCCACGTCCCTCGCGGGAGCCCGCCTGCGCCTGCGCGTCGGCGCGGTCGCCCACGGCGGGCACTGCGTGGCCCGCATCGACGACGCGTCCGGGGCACCGGCCGAGCACGTCGGCCGGGTCGTCTTCGTGCGGCACACCCTGCCCGGCGAGCTGGTCACCGCCACGGTCACCGAGGACGACGGCGGCTCGTTCCTGCGGGCGGACGCCGTGGCGATCGCCGAACCGGCGGCCGGCCGTGTCGACCCGCCGTGCCCGTTCAGCGGTCCCGGGCGGTGTGGCGGGTGCGACTGGCAGCACGCCGACGCCGCGACCCAGCTCGAGCTCAAGACCGCCGTCGTCCGCGAGGCGCTCCAGCGGTTCGCCGGTGACGCCCTCGAGGGTCTCGACCTCGACGTCACGGTCGAGCCCCTCGACGGCGGACTGCTGTATTGGCGCACCCGCACCACCTACGCGGTCGACCGCAGCGCGCAGCCCGCCCGGCTCGGCCTGCGCCGGCACCGCTCGCACGACGTCGAGCCGGTGACGATGTGCCCCATCAGCGCCCCCGGCGTCGGCGACGCCCCGAGCGTGCGGTTCGACCCGACGACGTTGCCGGCCGGCGCCACCGGGGTCGAGTACGTCCTCGGTGACAGCGGGACGGTGAGCACGGTCGTCCACCGACCCGCACCGACCCGCGCGCCCGCCGACCGCCGGAACCGGCCGGGGCGCGGGAACCGCCGTCACCGCCGCCCACCCGACGTCACCGAGGTGACCGACGGTCCCGCCACCGTGTGGCACGCCGTGGCCGGACGGTCGTTCCGCGTCGCCGCGCCGGGGTTCTGGCAGGGCCACCCGCTGGCGGCGTCGACGTTCGCGGCCGCCGTCGTCGACGGCCTCGGCCCCTGCCCCGGCGAACGGGCGCTGGACCTCTACGCCGGCGCCGGGCTGTTCACCGGCGTGCTCGCCGACCTCGTGGGCGCCGACGGCGGGGTGCTCGGGCTCGAGGCCGACGCCGGCGCCGTGACCGACGCCGGCGGCAACCTCACCGACGTCCCGTGGGCGTTCGTCCGGCCACGTCGGGTCGACCCGGCCACCGTCGCCCAGGCGGCGGCCGACCTCGGCGGGGTCGACCTGGTCGTGCTCGACCCGCCCCGCAGCGGTGCCGGCCCGGCCGTGGCCGAGGCCATCGCCGCGACCTCCCCGCGGGCGGTCACCTACGTGGCCTGCGACCCGGTCGCCCTGGCCCGCGATCTCGCGGCATTCGCGCGCCACGGCTACCGCCCGACGGCCTTCCGCGCCTACGACGCGTTCCCCATGACACACCACGTGGAGTGCGTGGTCACCCTCGCACCGGCCGGGGAGTCGTAGGCTCAGCGACGATGACCGGACTCCTGGACAGCCTGCGCGGACCCTCCGACCTGCGCACGATGAGCGATGCCGACCTCGTGCGCCTGGCCGCGGAGATCCGCGACCGCGTGGTGCGCACCGTCGCCCGCAACGCGGGCCACCTCGGCCCCAACCTCGGCGTGGTCGAGTTGACGCTGGCGCTGCACCGCGTCTTCGACAGCCCGACCGAGCCGATCCTCTGGGACGTCGGCCACCAGGCGTACCCGCACAAGCTCGTCACCGGCCGCGCCGCCGAGTTCCACACCCTGCGCCAGCGCGACGGCGTGTCGGGCTACCCCAGCCGCGCCGAGAGCGAGCACGACTGGATCGAGAACTCCCACGCCTCGACCGCGTTGTCCTACGCCGACGGCCTGGCCAAGGCGTTCGCGCTGCGCGGGGAGAACCGGCCCGTGGTCGCGGTCATCGGCGACGGCGCGCTCACCGGTGGGATGGCCTGGGAGGCGCTCAACAACATCGCCGCCTGCGAGCGGCCGGTCATCGTCGTCGTCAACGACAACGGCCGTTCGTACAACGCGACCGTCGGCGGGGTCGCCGACCACCTCGCCACCCTGCGGCTGCGCCCGGGCTACGAGAAGGCCCTGCAGGCGATCAAGGACGCCCTGCAGCGCACACCTGTGGTGGGCGCGCCGCTGTACGACGCCCTGCACGGCGCCAAGAAGGGCGCGAAGGACCTGCTCGCACCGCAGGGCATGTTCGAGGACCTCGGCCTGAAGTACGTCGGCCCCATCGACGGCCACAACCGGGTCGCGCTCGAGGCCGCGTTGCAGAAGGCCCGCGGCTTCGGCGCGCCGGTGATCGTGCACGCCGTCACCCAGAAGGGTTACGGCTACGCGCCGGCCCTCGCCGACGAAGCCGACCAGATGCACCAGAGCGCGGGCTTCGACCCCGACACCGGCATCGCCACACCGGGCGGTGGCCGCAAGCTCACCGCGGTGTTCTCCGAGGCCCTCGTCGGCATCGGCGAGCGCCGTCCGGACGTCGTCGCCATCACCGCGGCCATGCAGGAGCCGACCGGGCTGGGCGCGTTCGCCCGGCGCTTCCCGACCCGCTTCCACGACGTCGGCATCGCCGAGCAGCACGCCATGACCTCGGCCGCGGGCCTCGCGTCGGGCGGCCTGCACCCGGTCGTCGCGATCTACGCGACCTTCCTCAACCGCGCGTTCGACCAGTTGCTCATGGACGTCGCGTTGCACCAGCTGCCGGTCACGGTCGTCCTCGACCGCGCGGGCATCACCGGCGACGACGGCGCGAGCCACAACGGCATGTGGGACATGGCGATCCTCGGCGTCGTGCCCGGCCTGCGCATGGCCGCGCCCCGCGACGCCGCCACGTTGCGCCGCGCACTCGAGGACGCCGTCGAGGTGTCGGACGGCCCCACCGTGGTCCGCTACTCCAAGGCCCCGATGGGTGAGGACGTCCCCGTCCTGCGCCGCACCGGCGGGCTCGGGTTCGACGGTGTCGACGTGCTGGCCGAGCCCGGACGCCGCCCGGTCGACGTCCTGCTCGTCGGGGTCGGGTCGACCGTCCCGGACGTCCTCACCGCCGCCACCGCGGTCGAGCAGGCGGGCTTCACCGTCCGCGTCGTGGACCCCGGCTGGGTCAACCCCGTGCCGGCCGCCCTCGCCGATCTCGCCCGGGCGTCGTCGCTGGTCGTCACCGTCGAGGACGGTGTCGTCGCGGGCGGCGTCGGGTCGCGCGTGGCGCAGTACCTGCGCGCGCAGGGCGTCGACGTGCCCACCCGCGAGATCGGCATCCCGGTCGCGTTCCTCGACCACGCCAAGGTCGACCAGGTGAAGGCGGCGGTCGGGCTGACCGCGCAGGACATCGGCCGCCGGGTCGTGGAGTGGGCGGCCGTGGTCCGTGACCGTGCGCCCGCCCCGGTGCCCGACACCGAGGACTCCGACCGCCCCTGACACGCCCCTTCGGGCGGGGTGGGTGCGGTCCGAGGCGTTCGTGAGGGACACTCGTACCCTGCACCGCACAGACGTCAGCCGGGGAGAGGGTCCAACCACATGCGTGTTCTGGTCGTCGAGGACGAGGAGCAGCTCGCCGACGCCGTCGCCCGAGGCCTGCGCCGTGAGGGCATGGCCGTCGACACCGCCTACGACGGCGATGACGGCCTGAAGAAGGCCACCGGCACCCGGTACGACATCGTGGTCCTGGACCGCGACCTGCCCGGCATGAGCGGCGACGACCTCTGCCAGCGGCTGTCGGCCGACGAGAACTCCCTGACCCGGGTCATCATGCTGACCGCGTCGGGCACGGTCGAGGACAAGGTGCAGGGCCTCGCGCTCGGCGCCGACGACTACCTGGCCAAGCCGTTCGCGTTCGCCGAGCTGGTCGCCCGCGTGCGCGCCCTCGGCCGCCGCGCCACGCCCGCCGCCCCGCCGGTGCTGCAGGCCGGCAACATCGAGTTGGACTCCGCCCGCCGCACGGTCAGCCGCGACGGCGACACGGTCGAGCTCACCCGCAAGGAGTTCGGGATCCTCGAGACCCTGATGACCGCGCAGGGCGCCGTCGTCAGTTCCGACGAGCTGCTCGACCGGGTGTGGGACGAGACGGCCGACCCGTTCACCACCACCGTCCGGGTCACGATGATGACCCTGCGCCGCAAGTTGGGTGAGCCGCCGATCATCGACACGGTGGTCGGGTCGGGTTACCGCATCGACCCGTCGGCGTTCCCCGAGGTCGAGGACGGCTCCAAGCCCGCGCACGCCGCCGCGGACTGACCCCGGCGGCGACCCTGACACCCCCCGTGAGCACCCGGACCGCGCCGTGAAGTTCTTCCGGGTGACGCTGCGCAGCCGCATGGCGCTGCTGTACGGCGCGCTCATGGTGCTCATGGCGGCCGCGACCCTCGTGACCTCGCTGATCCTGCTGGACCGGGCCATCGCGGGTGCCCCGCTGTTCGAGATCCAGGGCCCGGTGACCATCACCCAACCCGACGGCACCAGCTCCACCGTCCAGCCCGCCGAGTTGGGCGCGAGCATCCGCGACAACGCCCGGACCGCGCTGCTGCGCGACGGCCTGGTGTACCTCGGCGTCATCGTCGTGGTCGGCGCCGCGGGCGGGTACCTCATGGCCCGCCAGGCGTTCGCCCCGGTCGCCCGGGTCACCAAGACGGCCCAGCAGCTGTCGACCAAGACCCTCAAGCAACGCATCGACCTCGGCGGCCCCGACGACGAACTGCGCGAACTCGCCGACACCTTCGACAACATGCTGGCCCGCCTCGACGCCGCGTTCGAGAGCCAGCGGATGTTCGTCGCCAACGCCTCGCACGAGCTGCGGACCCCGCTGTCGGTGATGCGCACCGAGCTCGACGTCACCCTCGCCGACGAGGGGGCCGACACCGAGGAACTGCGCCGGATGGCCGCGGTGCTCGTCGACGCCACCATGCGCGCCCAGCACCTCGTCGACTCGCTGCTCATCCTCGCGCGACTCCAGGCGGGCGACCGCGCGGAGCTCGACAGCCGCGAGGAGATCGACCTCGCCGAACTGGTGCCGACCGTGATCAGCTCGGTCAAGAACGAGGTGGCCTCGCGGCAGATCACCGTGGAGGTCGACGCCCAGCCGGGCACGACCGTCGGCGACCCCAACCTGCTCGGCCGCGTGCTCGGCAACCTCGTCGAGAACGCCGTCCGCTACAACACCTTCGGCGGTTGGATCCGGGTGGCCACCGGGTCCGGCCCCGCGGCCGACGGTGGCGAGTGCGCCTGGCTGCAGGTCGAGAACACCGGTCCGGTCGTGGCGAGCGAGGGCCTGGAGAACCTGTTCGAGCCCTTCCGCCGCGGCGGCAAGGTCCGCACCGCCACCCGCGGCGCGGGCCTCGGCCTCGCGATCGTGCGCATGACGGTCGGCGTCCACGGCGGCACGATCACGGCCACACCGCGGGTCGGCGGCGGGCTGGTCGTGCGGGTCGAACTGCGCCCCACCGGCCCGGCCATCCCGTCCAAGCTGCGCTCGACCGGCGGCAAGGGCACGGCGAACCGCGGCGACGTCCGCCGCATCGAGAGCCGCCGGGGCATCCTCCGCGGCCGTCGCGAGATCGGTCAGGGCGACGACGGTGGCGTCGAGACCGCCGACGTCGTCCGCACGTCCGAGTCGTCGTCGTCGTCGAAGGCCGGCTGACCCGCCCCCACTCGCCGCGCTCGGCGGCGGCGGCGCGGGTGATCAGTGATCGATCCGTGGCGCCTTGGCGTGAAGATCCGATCAGTGATCCCGGCGAGGGGCCGCGCGCAGTCCGCTGGCGGCGTCGTCAGCCGCGCGGCCGAGCCTCTGCGGCACCGTCCCGGGTCGCCCTGTCCTCGGGGTGCTCCCACGGGCCGGCGTAGTCGTGCCGGAACTCCGGGTGTTCCTCCCGGCAGTGCCAGTCCAACTCCGGCTTCAGCGTGAACCGCAACTCGCACTTCGGGCACTGGTGAACGCTCATCGAGCATCGCCTCCGGACCCCGGTCTACTCCGGGACGCCCGGGGTGGGCAACGGTTCGTCAGACCCTGACGCCCTCCGAACGCGCGAGTGGGCACCTCACCCGTCGAGTGGTCACGCAGTGCTGACCACTGACCGGGGAAGGTGCCCACTCACCGGAGGAGCCCGGGAGGTTCAGCCTGCGACGGACGCCACCCCGCGCGGCAGGAACCGCTGGCCGGTGACCGCCTCCGACGTGCCGGTGCGGTCGAGGTACGGCGTGATGCCGCCGAGGTGGAACGGCCAGCCGGCGCCGAGCAGCAGGCACAGGTCGAGGTCCCGCGCGTCGGCGACGACCCCCTCGTCGAGCATGAGCCGGGCCTCCTGGGCCATCGCGGCGAGGGCGCGCTCCCGGACCTGCTCGGCGGTCGAGGGGGAGTCGCCGGCGTCGAACAGCTCGACCACCTCGGGATCGACGTGCTGGCCGCCGTCCCACGCGTAGACGCCGGGCTTGCCGGCCTCGACCAGCTTGCGCAGGTTCTCGCTGACCCCGAACCGGTCCGGGTAGTGCCCGTGCATGGTCTCGGCGACGTGCAGGGCGACGGCCGGGCCGACCAGCGCCAGCAGCACGAACGGGCTCATCGGCAGCCCGAGCGGCGCCAGCGCGGCGTCGGCGTCCTCGATCGAGGTGCCTTCGTCGGCCGCCGCGGTGACCTCGCCGAGGAAGCGGGTCAGCAACCGGTTGACGACGAACGCGGGCGCGTCCTTCACCAGGACCGCCGACTTCCCCAGGGTCTTCGCCACCGAGAACGCGGTGGCCAGGGCTTCGTCGGAGGTCTGCTCGCCGCGCACGATCTCGAGCAACGGCAGCACCGCGACCGGGTTGAAGAAGTGGAAACCCACGACCCGCTCGGGGTGCTGCAGCTTCGACGCCATCTCGGTGACCGACAGCGACGAGGTGTTGGTGGCGATGACGGCCTCGGGCGAGACGACCGCCTCCAGCTCGGCGAACACCTGCTGCTTGACGTCCATCCGCTCGAACACGGCCTCGATGACGAAGTCGGCGTCGGCGAACCCGTCCTTGCTCGTCGCACCGGTCACCAGGGCGGTCAGCCGGTTGGACTCGTCGGGCGAGATCCGGCCCTTGGCGAGGAGCTGCGCGATCTCCCCGTGCACCCAGCCGACGCCCTTGTCGACCCGCTCCTGGTCGAGGTCGGTCAGTTGCACGGGCACCTTCAGCCGCCGCACGAACAGCAACGCCAGCTGCGACGCCATGAGCCCGGCGCCGACGATGCCGACCTTGGTGACCTTGCGGGCGAGCGCCTTGTCGGGCGCACCCGCCGGCCGCTTCGCCCGGCGCTGCACGAGGTCGAACGCGTACAGCGAGCTGCGCAGCTCGTCGGTCATGATGAGGTCGGCCAGCGCGTCGTCCTCGGCGGCGGTGCCGGTGGCGAAGTCCGCGGTGCGGGCGAGCTCCATGAGCTCCAGCGCCTTGTACGGCGCAGGAGTCGCGCCGTGCACGCGCATGTCGGCGGCGGCGCGACCGCGGGCCAGCGCCGCGTCCCACGCCTCGCCGCGGTCGACCTCGGGCCGGGTGACGACGACGTCGCCCGCGAGCACTTCCGTTGCCCAGTGCAACGACTGCTCGAGGAAGTCGGCGGGGGAGAGCAGGACGTCGGCGACGCCCATCCCGGCCGCGGCCTTGGGCGACAGCATCTTGTTCTGGTTCATCGCGTTCTCGACGATGACCTTCACAGCGTTGTCGGGCCCGATGAGGTTCGGCAGCAGTTGCGTGCCGCCCCACCCCGGGACGAGGCCGAGGAACACCTCGGGGAACGCGATGGCGGCCGCGCCGGACGAGAGCGTGCGGTAGTGGCAGTGCAGCGCCAGTTCGAGCCCGCCGCCCATGACCGCGCCGTTGACGAACGCGAACGTCGGGACCGCACTGTCACGGAACCGCGCGAACACCCGGTGCCCGGTGCGCGCGATCTCCAACGCCTGGTCGCGCGAGGTGATCGACGGGATGCCGGTGATGTCGGCGCCGACCGCGAACACGAACGGCTTGCCCGTGACGGCGATCGCCGCCGGCCGCGGCGTGTGCGCCTCGATCGCGTCGAGGGCCGCGTCGAGCTCGGCGAGCCCGGCGGGGCCGAACGTCGAGGGCTTGGTGTGGTCGAAGCCGTTGTCCAGCGTGATGAGGGCGATCTCGCCGGCCAGGCCGGGCACCTCGACGTACCGCACCAGCGCGTGGGTGACGGTCTCCTGGGCGAATTCAGCGCCCTGTGCAACGGTCGCGGTCACGCCGCCACCTCCTTCGCGGCGTCGGCCTGGGCCTCGGCGTTGTGCGGGTTCTCCCAGATGACGGTGCCGCCCTGCCCGAGGCCGACACACATGGCGGTGACGCCGTAGCGGACCTCGGGTCGGTCGGCGAACTCGCGCGCGAGCTGCGTCATCAACCGCACGCCGGACGACGCCAGCGGGTGCCCGGTCGCGATCGCGCCGCCGTAGGGGTTGACCCGGTCGTCGTCGTCGGCGATGCCGAAGTGGTCGAGGAACGCCAGCACCTGTACGGCGAACGCCTCGTTGAGCTCGAACAGTCCGATGTCACCGATCGACAACCCCGCGGAACGCAGGGCTTTCTCGGTCGACGGGATCGGGCCGACGCCCATCGTCGCCGGGTCGACGCCGACGAAGCCGAACGACACCAGCTTCATCTTGGGCGCGAGACCGAGTTCCGCGGCGGTGGCGGCGTCGGCGAGGATGCAGGCCGTCGCGCCGTCGTTGAGGCCTGCGGCGTTGCCGGCCGTGACCCGCCCGTGCGGCCGGAACGGCGTCTTGAGCTGTGCGAGGTCCTCGACCGTCGTGCCGGGGCGGGGCGGCTCGTCCTTGGTGGCGAGGCTCCACCCCTGCTCGGCACTGCGCAGGGCGACGGGCACGAGGTCGGGCTGGATCTTGCCGTCGGCGTAGGCCTTGGCGAGCTTGGCCTGACTCGCCGCCCCGAACGCGTCGGCGCGGTCGCGGGTGACCGCCGGGAAGCGGTCGTGCAGGTTCTCGGCCGTCTGACCCATGACCAACGCCGAGGTGTCGACGAGCTTCTCGGACACGAACCGTGGGTTGGGGTCGGCGCCCTCGCCCATCGGGTGGTGGCCCATGTGCTCGACGCCGCCCGCGATCGCGATGTCGTAGGCGCCGAAAGCGATGCCCGATGCCACGGTCGTGACGGCCGTCATCGCGCCCGCGCACATGCGGTCGATCGCGTAGCCCGGAACCGACAGCGGCAGACCGGACAGGATGGCCGCGATCCGCCCGATGGTCAGGCCCTGGTCCCCGATCTGCGTGGTCGCGGCGATCGCGACCTCGTCGACGCGCTCGGGCGGCAGTTCCGGGTGCCGTCGCAGCAGCTCCCGGATGACCGCGACGACCATGTCGTCGGAGCGGGTCTCGGCGTACATGCCCTTGGGCCCCGCCTTCCCGAACGGGGTGCGGGCTCCATCGACGAACACGACGTCACGACTGGTGCGGGGCATGGACTGACGACCTCCCGGGAGCGTGGTTACTCGTCGGTAGGTTACCCGTCGGTAACAGAACCGCGCGCGGGGGAGAGAGCCGGTCAGACGGGAGTGGCGGCGTCGCCGGTCCCGGCGGCCACACCGGCCAGTGCCGCGGCGAGCGGAGCCGCGGTGAGCGCGATCTGCCACGGCCGGGCTCCGAACCGCACCAGGGCCGCACCGACGGCCTCGGGGGTGGGTTCGACCACCTCCCAGCACAACCGGCGCACGACGTCCGAGGCCAGCAGGTTCTGCGTCAGCACCTGCCGGTCGTCGGCGATGGCGCTGACGACCGCCCGGGCGGCGACGAGCCGGGCGGCGGCGACGGGGTCGCGGTCGGCCCACCGCGACGCCGACGGCGGTCCCTCGGTGTGGGCGCGGGTCGAGGTCGGCAGGTCGGCGTCGGGCAGGGCCGCCGCCTCGCTCACGGCGGCGAACCACCGACTGGACTGCCGCCGCTGCCGGGGGCCGCTGAACACCGGCAGCCGGGTCAGCTCACCCACCGAGGTCGGCATCGCCTTCGCCGCCGCCACGATGGCGGAGTCGGGCAGCACCCGACCCGGCGCGATGTCGCGGTCGGAGGCCAGGTGGTCCCGGGCCGTCCACAACTGCCGGACGACGGCCAGTTGCCGCCGGTTGCGCACCCCGTGGATGCCCGAGGTCCGCCGCCAGGGATCGGCGCGGGGTGGGGGCGGCGGCGCGACGAGTTCGGCCGCGAACTCCTCGGCGGCCCACTCGGACTTGCCGGCCCGCTCCAGTTCCACGGCGAGGACGTCCCGCAGGGGCACCAGCAGTTCGACGTCGAGGGCGGCGTAGTTCAACCACGACTCCGGTAGCGGTCGGGTGCTCCAGTCGGCGGCCGAGTGGCCCTTCTCCAGCCGCACCCCGAGCCAGGTCTCGACCATCGTGCCGAGCGCGACCCGCTCGTGCCCGAGCAGCCGGCCGGCGAGTTCGGTGTCGAACAGCCGCGTGGGGTGCAGGCCCACCTCGGCGAGACACGGCAGGTCCTGGTGCGCCGCGTGCAGCACCCACTCGACGTCACGCAGCACGGTGTCCAGCGACGACAGGTCCGGCAGGGCGATCGGGTCGACGAGTGCCGTGCCGGCACCCTCGCGCCGCAGCTGCACGAGGTAGGCCCGGTTGCTGTACCGGTAGCCCGACGCCCGTTCCGCGTCGACGGCCACCGGCCCGCTCCCGGCCGCGAGCGCCGCAACGAGGTCGGCCAGGCGCTCGGGCGTGGTGATGGGCTCCGGCACGCCCTCGGCGGGGGCCGCGAGCAGCGGCAGCTCGGGCGGCGCCGGCGCGACGTCGGCCGTGCCGCCGTCGGCAGCGGGCGGGGTGTCGGAGTCGGTGACGTCGACGGCTGCCGCCTGGTCGTCGTCGTCGAGTGGCACGGCGGGCATCGTACGTCCGGCGGCACCCGGCTGCCCGGTAACACCCGGCGTCCCGGCGGACGCGGGGGTGTCGACGGTGGGGCTCAGCTGCGTCGCCGGGCGGCGTCGAGCACCGCGACCCCCTCGGGCGGCAGGCCCGCGGCGGCGGCGAGGACGTCCACGAACGCCTGCAGGTGCGGTCCGAGGTCGGCGTCCAGAGCCGTCCACGACGCCCGCAGTTCGATCGAGGCCGTGGTGGCGGGGCCGGCGAGGTCCCCGAAGCGCGAGGACAGCGTGTGGGTGATCGTCCCGCCCGCGGCCGTGAACGCGGCGTCACGGTCGGCGAGGGCGTCGGTCAGCCACGACCACCCGACCTCCGGCAGCATCGGGTCGATCGACATCGCGTCGTCGAGCTCGGCGGTGGCGAACGCGACGAGGCGCAGCGTGCCGTGCCAGGCCTCGTGGCCGTCGGGATCGTGCAGCAGCACCAGCCGACCGGTGGCGGCGGTCTCGCCACCGCGCCCGACCGGCACCTCGGCGGCCACGGCGTGGCTCCACGGCGCCAGGCGCTGCGGCGGGCGCACGGGTTCGACCCGCACCTCGGGCCGCAGGACGGCCGTGCCCATCGAGGCCACCGCACGGGAGAACGTCGCGGGGGTCAGCGCGGCGGCGACGGGATCGTCCGCCGTCCCGGGCTCGCCCGGGCGTGGTCCGGTCGGCAAGGTGCGTACCTCCGACGTCGTCATCATCCGGCCCTTCTCGTGAGCGGGATCTCGAGTGGGGGTTCGGGGGTCGCGGGCCCGAGCGAGAGTGCGAGGCCGCAGACGGCGCACATCCGGTCGGGGAGGTCGGCGGGCTCGCAGCGGTCGTCGTCGTCGTCGCAGAACGGGACGACGAGGTCGCGCGGGGCGGCGCACACCGGGCAGTCGAACGCCTCGACGCCGGCGGCGGTCAGGACGACGCCGTCGAGCGCGGGGAGCAGCGCCAGGGTCGGACGGGGCACGGTCGGGCCTCCTCGCGGTCGTGGCGACGGTCCCGGCGGGAGCCGGAATCGAACGCACGGTCGGTGGTCGACGTCCACGTTCGCACGGCGGTCGGGTCGGGGTGGGCAGGCGCGCCGAACGCGGGCCCCGATCTCGTCCCCAACAGACGCTGAGACCCCCGGGCCCGGGCACAGCGGAATCCTGCGTGAGCCCTCTTGTCTGTGAGCGCTGTCACAGGGTACGAATGGTCGCGCAGGCACGTTCCAGGCCAGCGTTCCGGCGGCAGAGAAGCCGGTACCGCCCCGGGGCCGTGTCGCAGCACGGGTCAGCGGTACCCACGCCGGGTCCGCCGCCGACCGGCCGACGTCGTGGGCCTGCCCGCTCGACGACCCTCGTCGAACCCGGGCCGAGGCCAACCACCACGACGCCCCGCCCAGCGCCTTGCTCGCCGCATGGCCCGTGCTCCGCGGTGCCGCCCCGCCCCGGTCCGTCGCCGGGTGCGGGGCGGCACGCCGCCACCCACGTCCCCTCCCACGCCGCATGCCACCATCGGTCCCGTGACGTCGCCGTCGACCGCCGCCCCGACCGCCTCCGAGCCCACCCGGGTGTCGCCGTTGGTCGCCGCCGCCCGCGGACGCCACGAGGGTCCGCCGCCGGTGTGGTTCATGCGTCAGGCCGGCCGGTCGCTGCCGGAGTACCGCGAGATCCGTCAGGGCACCTCGATGCTCGACGCCTGCCGGACCCCCGACCTCGTCACCGAGATCACCCTGCAACCGGTGCGCCGGCACCACGTCGACGCCGCGATCCTGTTCTCCGACATCGTGGTGCCGCTCGTCGCCATCGGCGTGGGCGTCGACATCGTCGCGGGCGTCGGGCCGGTCGTCGAGCACCCGGTGCGCACCGCGGCCGACCTCGCCGCGCTGCGTGACCTCGAGCCGGCCGACCTCGGGTTCCTCACCGAGGCCGTCACCATGCTCGTGCGCGAACTCGGCCCGACCCCGCTCATCGGCTTCGCCGGCGCGCCCTTCACGCTCGCGTCCTACCTGGTCGAGGGCGGGCCCTCGAAGGACCACGCGCGGACCAAGGCGCTCATGCACTCCGAACCCGCGCTGTGGCACGAGCTGCTGGGGCGGTTGGCCCGGATCTCGGCGGCGTTCCTGCAGGCGCAGGTCGACGCCGGCGTCTCGGCGATCCAGGTGTTCGACTCGTGGGCGGGCGCGTTGTCGGAGGTCGACTACCGCGAGTTCGTGCTGCCGCACAGCACGGGGGTCTTCTCCACCCTCACCGGCGACGTGCCGCGCATCCACTTCGGGGTCGGCACGTCGGAGCTGTTGCCGGCGATGCGCGAAGCGGGCGCCGACGTCGTGGGCGTCGACTGGCGCACCCCGCTCGACGTCGCGGCGTCCCGGTTGCGGGCCGCCGCCCCCGACACCTCCGGACCGCTGGTGCTGCAGGGCAACCTCGACCCGGCGCTGCTGTTCGCCGAGTGGTCGGTGGTCGAGGCGGCCGTCCGCCGCATCGTCGCCGAGGGCCGCGCCGCCGACGGCCACATCTTCAACCTCGGCCACGGCGTGCTGCCCGGCACCGATCCGACGGTCATCACCCGCGTCGTCGAGCTGGTCCACTCCCTCTGACGCGCGGCCGCCCGCTCACCAGTCGTCGTCGGCGTACCAGCCCGCGGCGACGGGCTCGGTGATCCGACGGATCGTCGCGGCGTCCGCGGGTTCGAGATCGCGTCTCCACCGCCCGAGGTCGGCGCGGCTGTCCCGGCGCAACGTGTGGACGGCGTCGTCCGTCGGGGCCGCCGGCTTGTGCGTACCGGTGGTCGCCTGCACGTGCCGCTGCGCCCGCAGGTCGTAGACCAGGCCGACGTGCGCGTGGAGCTTCGCGAACCACCGGTCCGGTTGGGCCGAGACGTCCTCGTGCCGCACGGCGAGGACGCCGTCGTTGCGGTCGGTCACGGTGCCCAACACGGTGTACAGCGCGGCCCACAGCCGCGCCGCGGACTCGACCCGCTCGTAGCCGCCGCCGCGACCGACGAGCTCGGCGAGGTCGAAGGCCTCGACCAGGTCCGGTTGCGCGGCGAGGTCCTCCAACCCGAACGTCCACCCCAACCGCAGGTAGCTGTGGACGACCGCGGCCGGGTGACGCACGGTGACGACCGTGGGCGCACCGAACCGGCGGTGCAGCCACTCGGCCGAGAGCGCGGCCATCGGATCCTTGAGCAGCCACCGGTCCCCGCCGCGCAGGACGTCGACGCGGTGGTGCACCTGGGTGCGGGAACCGAGCGTGGCCCGGAGGAGCTTCTTCGGTCCGCTCACGGGCGCATCGATCGTCGAGGGGTGGAAGCGCGGGCGCCCGTGCAGGAGGTCCTCCACCAGCGGCGCGACGACCGGCTCCCACCGGCTGCCCACGGCGACGTACGTGAACTGCTGCGGGATGCCGGTCAACCCGATCTGGGCGTTGAACGGCTCGTACACGAAGCGCACCCCGGCGGCGGTGGCGAGAACACCACCGACGAAGGTGGTCCCGCTCCGCGGCGCGCCGGTGACCAACACCGGCGGGAGCGTGAACCGACCGCGGATCAGACCGGCAGCACCCATTCGTCGTGCTGCAGGATCGTGACCTCGCCGCGCGGGCCGGTGCCGGTGACCGTCATCCCGGTGCCCCCGACCACGACGTCGGTGTGGACGGCGCTGACGTTGAGGCCGAGCTCCGCGCGCTGTTCGGGGGTCATGGCGGTGCCGCCCTCGACCGCGAACGGGAAGCTCATGCCCCACGCGACGTGACAGCCGGCGTTCTCGTCGAACAGCGTGTCGTGGAAGACGATGCCCGCCCGGGCGATCCGGGAGTCGCGGTCGACGAGCGAGACCTCGCCGAGGCGGCGGGCGCCCTCGTCGGTGGCGAGCTGCGCCGAGACGGCCTCGGCGCCGGTGTCGGCGGTGACCTCCACGATCCGTCCGCCCTCGAACGTCACGACGAGTCCCTCGACGAGTCCGCCGCCGGGCAGCACCAACGGCTTGGACAGCGTGATCGTCCCGTCGGCCCGGCGGTTGTCCGGGCTGGTGAACACCTCCTCGGTCGGCAGGTTCGGCATGTAGCCGATGCCGGCCGCGTTGCTGATCCCGCCGCCCGTCCACCGGGTGTCCGGCACGAGCCCCGCGACCAGGTCGGTGCCCGGCCCGACGTAGCGGACCGAGGTCAGCTCGAGGGCGTCGAGGGCCTTCGCCCGCGCGCTGAGGGTGGCGTCGCGCTCGCGCCAGGCGGCGACCGGGTCGTCCTCGTCGAGGCGCATCGCGGTGCCGACGGCGTCCCACAGCCGTTCGACGTCGGGCTCGCCGAACACCTGCTCGGCCCAGCCCGGGTTCGGCGCGGCGACGATCGTCCAGGTCACCGCACCGGAGAACAGCGCGCGCCGCGTGGCGTTGCTCAGCTCGCGGGGGCTCGCGCCCACCTTCGCGGGGTCGAGGCCGTCGAGCAGGTGCGGGTCGGGGTCGCCGGTGAGCCGGATCATCGCCGTGCCACGTCGTTCCCACTCCGCGACCTGCGCGAGGCGCCACTCCGGGGACTCGGTGAGCGTCTCGACGTCGGCGTGGACGACCGCGCTGCGGTGGACCGGCCCGTCGGTCCAGTTCACGTCGACCCGCCGCGCGCCGGCGGCGTACGCCCGCTCCACGACGGCCCGGACGATCTCCGCGTGGGCGATGTCCGCGGCGACGAGGACGTCCTGGCCGGGCTGGACGTTCGCGCCCACCCTCACCGCGAGGTCAGCGAAACGTTCGAGACGGTCGGCCATGCTGTGAACCCTAGGACTCCCTACTGTGGGTGGACGTGCGGGTCGCGGTCGTCGGAGGCGGGATCGCCGGGCTGACCACCGCGTGGACCCTGACCCGGGAACGGCCGGGCACCGAGGTCGTGGTGTTCGAGGCGGCCGACCGGGTCGGAGGGAAGCTGCGGCGCGCGGACCTCGCGGGCGAACGGGTCGACGTCGGCGCCGAGGCCATGCTGGTCCGTCGGCCCGAGGGCGCCGACCTGGTCGCCGAGCTCGGCCTCGAACTCGTGCACCCCCTCACCACGGCCGCGTCCATCCGCGCGAACGGCGCGCTGCACCCCGTGCCGCGGGGCACGGTCATGGGGGTCCCGGCCTCGGCCGCGGCGGTGGCGGACGTCCTCGACCGCGAGACGCTCGCCCGCATCGAGGCCGAGCCGACGGCGTCGCCGCTCCCGCCCTTGACCGACGACGTCGCGATCGGTGCGCTCGTCGCGGAGCGTGTGGGCCCGCAGGTCGTCGACCGGTTGGTCGAGCCGTTGCTGGCCGGCGTCTACGCCGGGCGCCCGGCGCGGCTGTCGCTGCGCTCGACCGTCCCGCAGTTGTGGCAGGCCCTGCGCGCGGGCGGGTCGCTGGTCGAGGCGGCGCGCCGATCGTTGCCCCCTGCACCGGTCGGCGCCCCCGCCCCGGTGTTCGGGTCACTGTCCGGCGGGCTCGGCCGGTTGCCGGAGGAGCTCGTGACGCGCGGCGGTTTCGTGGTGCGTTCCGGGGCGACGGTGCGGGAACTGCGTCGGGTCGGCGGCGGGTTCGAGCTCGTGGTCGGACCGGTGCCGTCTGCAACGGTCGAGTCGTTCGACGCGGTCGTGGTCGCGGTGCCGCCGCCGGCGGCGGCGCGTCTGCTCACGGACCTCGCCCCCGACGCGGCGGCCGCGCTCGGCGCGGTCGACCTCGCGAGCGTGGCGGTGGTCTCGGCGGCGTTCCGCGACGTCGACCTCCCCGCTGGCAGCGGTCTGCTCGTCGCGCCCGACGACGGCCTGGCCGTCAAGGGCGTCACCATCAGCTCGCAGAAGTGGGGCGGCGCGCCCGACGGTCTGGTGCGGCTCCGGATGTCGCTGGGCCGCGCGGGCGACACCCGCACGCTGCAACGTTCGGACGCCCAGCTGGCCGAGCTCGCCCTCGCCGACCTCGCCACGCTGTACGGCGAGTTCCCGGCGCCCGTCGACACCCGTGTGACCCGGTGGGGTGGTGGGCTCCCGCAGTACGACGTCGGTCACGCCGACCGGGTCGCGGTGGTGCGGGCGGCCGTCGCGGAGGTCCCGGCGCTCGCGGTGGCGGGCGCGGCGTACGACGGCGTGGGGGTTCCGGCCGTCATCGGCTCCGCGCGTGCCGCAGCTCACCGCCTCCTGGGGACTTCGGGGTCCTAGCCCCACCGCCCTGCACAGCCGGGCCGTCCACAATGGAGGCATGGTCGACGGCAAGAAGGCACGCGAACTCAACGAGGTCATCCGCTACACGGCGTGGTCGGTGTTCGCCGCCACGACCCCGCTCCCGGACGACCGGTCGGCGATCTCGGCCGAGGTCGACGAGCTGTTCGAACAGCTGGCGGCGAAGGACGTCGTCGTCCGCGGCACCTACGACGTGAGCGCGCTGCGGGCCGACGCCGACGTCATGGTCTGGTGGCACGCCGAGACGGCCGAGGCCCTCCAGGACGCCTACAGCCGGTTCCGCCACACGGCGCTGGGCAAGACCCTCACGCCGGTGTGGTCGAACATGGCCCTGCACCGGCCGGCCGAGTTCAACAAGAGCCACGTCCCGGCGTTCCTCGCCGACGAGGAGCCCGGCCGCTACGTGTGCGTCTACCCGTTCGTGCGCTCCTACGAGTGGTACCTGCTGCCCGACGCCGAGCGGCGCGACCTGCTCAAGGAGCACGGCCTGATGGCGCGGGACTACCCCGACGTCCGGGCCAACACCGTCAGCTCGTTCGCGCTCGGCGACTACGAGTGGATCCTCGCGTTCGAGGCGGGGGAGCTCTACCGCATCGTCGACCTCATGCGTCACCTGCGAGGGTCCGACGCGCGGCGGCACGTCCGCGAGGAGATCCCGTTCTACACCGGCACGCGCCGCGAGGTCGCCGAGATCGTGGCGGCCCTGCCGTGACGGCGCCGGCCCGCCCGGTCGCGCACGACCCGTCGGACGCCCACGACCCCGTCGCCGCGGCGCTCGACGCCCTGCCGGTCAAGCCGCGCATGCGCGGCTGGCTGCACGCCGGGGCGGCCGTGGTGTCGCTGGTCGCGGGCATCGTGCTGGTCACGGTCGCGTGGTCGACCCAGGGCGGCGGCGCGGCGCTCGCCACCGGGATCTACAGCCTGACCATCGTCGCGCTGTTCACGATCTCCGGGTGCTACCACCGGTTGGACTGGTCGCCGCGGGGCCGAGCCGTCATGAAACGGCTCGACCACTCGATGATCTTCGTGTTCATCGCGGGCACGTACACCCCGATCGCGGTCCTGGCCCTGGAGCCGCCGACGCGGACCTGGGTGCTCGCGACCGTGTGGGTCGGCGCCGTGCTGGGCGTCGGGCTCAACATGTTCTGGCCCGGCGCCCCGCGGTGGGTCGGGGTCCCGCTCTACATCGCGCTCGGCTGGGTCGGGGTCTTCGTCTTCCCCGAGATCCTGCACGGCGGCGGCGTGGCCGCCCTCGTCCTGATCATCGCGGGCGGCGTCGCCTACACGCTCGGCGGCGTGGCCTACGGCACCAAGCGGCCCGACCCGTTCCCCGCCACCTTCGGCTTCCACGAGGTCTTCCACGCCTGCACGATCGTCGCGGCGCTGTGCCACTACCTCGCGATCTGGCTCGTCCTGCTGTAGCTCAGGCCTGCGGGGTCTCCTCGAAGGTCATGCTGATCGAGTTGATGCAGTACCGCAGATCGGTCGGGGTGTCGTAGCCCTCGCCCTCGAACACGTGCCCGAGGTGGCTGTGGCAGGTCGCGCACAGGACCTCGGTGCGCTTCATGCCGAGGGTCCGGTCGACCTTCTCGATGATCGCCTCGCCCGCGAGCGGGGTGAAGAAGCTCGGCCAGCCGCAGTGGCTGTCGAACTTGCCCTCGCTGCGGAACAGTTCGGCGTCACACGCGCGGCACCTGTAGACGCCCACCCGCTTGTTGTCGGTGTACTCGCCCACGTACGGGCGCTCGGTCGCCGCTTCCCGGAGCACGGCGTACGCGGAGGGGCCGAGCTGCGCGCGCCACTCGGCGTCGGACTTGGTGACCTTCGGGGCGCTGGTCTGGGGAGTCTGGGTCATGTCGATGGAACGAACGACGACGGGGCAGGATTCCGGACGTGCCCCTCACCCCGTTCGTGGTCGTCGACCCGGCCGTGCTGGACCGCAACGTCGCCGCCACCCAGGCGTTCGCCGACTCCCGCGGCATCGCTCTGCGCCCGCACGCGAAGACCCACAAGAGCGTCGACGTCGCCCGCCGCCAGCTCGCGGCGGGTGCGGTCGGACTGACCGTCGCGACCCTGGGGGAGGCCGAGGTGTTCGCCGACCTGTTGGCCGAGCACGACCGCGACGTCCTGGTCGCCTACCCCGTCCGCCCCGACGTCGACCGGTTGCGAGCGCTCGCGGCGCGGGTCCGGGTGGTCGTCGGTGTCGACGCCCTGGCCGGGGTGGAGGCGGCCGCGGCCGCGGGGGTCGCGGTGTCGGTGGAGGTCGACCCGGGGCTGCACCGCACGGGGGTCGCGCCGGAGCTGGCCGGGGAGCTCGCCGCCGCCGCCCGGGAGCGCGGCGTCGAGGTCGTCGGCGTGTTCACGTTCCCGGGGCACGGCTACGCCCCCGGGACGGGCGCGAGCGCCGCCGCCGACGAAGCCCGCGCTCTCCGGACGGCGGGGGAGTCGCTCGCCGCGGCCGGTGTCGAGGCGCCGGTCCGCAGCGGCGGGTGCACCCCGACGTTCGCCCACACCGACGCCGGCGTGGTCACCGAGCTCCGCCCGGGCGTGACGGTCTACTTCGACGCCCAGCAGGTCGCCCTCGGTGTGGCCACGCTCGAGCAGGTGGCGCTGTCGATCACCGCCACCGTGGTCAGCGACGCCGTGCCGGGCCAGGTGGTGCTCGACGCCGGCGCGAAGGTGCTCGGGATGGACCGCCCCGCCTACGTCGACGGCCACGGCCTGCTGCCGGACTTCCCGGCGGCGCGCATCGAACGGATCTGGGAGCACCACGGGGTCGTGACCATCCCGCCCGGCACGCCCGCGCCGGCGGTCGGCGACCGGGTGCGGGTGGTGCCCAACCACGTGTGCTCGACGGTGAACCTCGTCGACGAGGTCGTCGTCGGTGACGAGGTCTGGCCGGTGTCGACACGGGGTCGCAACACCTGACACGACCGCTGCGCGGTGCAACGGTCACAGCGCCGCGAGCGCGAGGCTCCCGAACGCCACGATCCAGCTCGCGAAGCTGCCGACCAGGAAGTACTCGGTGACGTCGCTCGGGCCACCCGGGTCGCCGCGGCGGGCCTCGCGCAACTCGGGGAAACGCAGCAGCGCCTTGGCCGCGACGACGACCGCGGCGCCCCCGAGGCTGCCGGCCAGGCCGAGCCCGACGATGAGCAGGCGCTCCATCGGCCCGAGGAACCGCCCACCGCGTAGGCGTTTCTCGTTGTCCGGGGCTGGGACACCGACCCGGTCCAGGAGCAACCGCACCAGCAGGTTCGCCGTGCCGAACTGCACCAGCACGACGGCGGCGACCAGCGCCGCCTGTTCCGAGGTCACCCGACCGGCGAGCACCGACGAGCGCACCAGGCCGTCGAGCACGCCGGGGTCACCCGCGCGGGCGCCGGCGACGGCGAACGCGACGACGCCGACCGCGAACCCGCCGAACGCCAACCGGGACGCCCGCAGCGGGGCCGCACCGGACGGTGCCCAGCCGTCGGCCGCACCGACGAGCCACGCGACCAGCGCGAGCCCGCCGACCACCCAGGCGGTGACGCCGACCGCGCCGTGCGGACCGGCCGCGAACGCCGTCAGCGCGAGCAGGACCAACGCGGGGGCACCGAGCGCGACCGTGCGCACGGTGCCCCGGACCACCCGGCCGGAGCGGGCGAGGTCGACGAGGCCGACCACGACGAGCCAGCAGGCGAGTCCGGTCACGGCTGGGGGCGGTGGGCGTCGGCGAACACGGCCTGAGCCTCCCGCACGGCACCGACACCCCGGGCGAAGGCCTGGGACACGGCGGACTCGCTGACCCCCTCGGCGGCGGCGATCTCGCGTTGCGTCGCCCCGCCGAGCGCGCGGATCAGCATGGAGCGGGACCGGGCGTTGAGCCGGTCGACCAGGGCGTCGCGGGTCAGCAGGAAGGCGTTGACCGGTCCGGCGGGCGGGCCGTCGGCCCCCCGGTCGTACCAGGTGCGGTGCAGGCGGTGGGCCGGCGTGCCGAGCAGGTCCAGGGCGGCGCGGGCGCTCCACCAGGCCGGGCCGTCCTGCAGCAGGGGAACCCGTTCGGCGTCGAAGACCTCCCGTTCGCCGGTCCCGATCCCGCACCGGACGTCGCCGTCGTGGCCGAGCAGCAACCGCCCCAGTACCGCGGCCAGCGTGGCGTCGGCGAGCGTGGCGAAGGTGCCCTGGAACTCGTCGCCGACCGTGGGTTCGAGGCGATCGACCAGGGGCACGGTGGCGGCGATGGTGGTGAGGGCCGCGGCGAGGGCCCGCTGGGTGGCGGACCGGGACGTCGACCGCCGGGAGCCGACGAGGTCACCGATGAGGGTGTAGACGCGATCGGCCACCACTGAAGCCTATCACTTCACTTCGTCGAGATGAAGTCATGCGCTTCAGCTCAGGCCGACTGCTGTTCGGCTGAAGCGTCGTGCTTCAGATCGACCCTCTGAAGCACCTTCCTTCAGCGAGCCCGCCGACCGGGGCCGCCTGCCCCGATACGCTCGACCGATGCCGACACCTGCGGTCGAGCTCGAGGTGGGGGAGCAGACCGTCCGGGTCAGCAACCCCGACCGGGTCTACTTCGCCGAGCGCGGCGAGACCAAGCTCGACCTCATCCGCTACTACGAGTCGGTCGGCGAGGGCATCGTGCGGTCCTTGGGGGAACGGCCGTGCATGCTGCACCGCTACCCCGACGGCACCAGCGGCGAGAAGATCTACCAGAAGCGGCTGCCGAAGGGCGCGCCCGACTGGGTCGAGACCGTCGAGGTCCGCTTCCCGTCCGGCCGCACCGCCGACGAACTGTGCGTCACCAAGCTCGCCGACGTCGTCTGGGCCTGCCAGATGTCCACGGTCGAGTTCCACACCTGGCCCAGCCGGCGGGCCGACACCGAGCACCCCGACGAGTGGCGTATCGACCTCGACCCGCAGCCGGGCGGCGGGATGACCGAGGCGCGCATCGTCGCCTATGTCGTGCAGGAGACCCTCGCCGAACTCGGTGCGGTCGGGTGGCCGAAGACCTCCGGCAGCAAGGGCCTGCACATCTACGTGCGCATCCCGCCCCACCACGGGTTCCGCGAGGTCCGTCGCGGTGCGCTCGCCTTCGCCCGCGAGGTCGAGCGGCGTTGCCCCCAGCTGGTCACGACGGCCTGGTGGAAGGAGGAGCGGACCAAGCCGGTCTTCATCGACTACAACCAGAACGCCCGCGACCACACGATCGCCTCGGCGTACTCGGTGCGCGGCGGTCCGGCCGGGTACGTGTCGGCGCCGATCCGGTGGGACGAGGTCGCCGACGTCGAGATCGCCGACTTCACCATCGCGACCATGCCCGCCCGCTTCGCCGCCCTCGGTGACCTGCACGCCGGCATGGACGACGCCCCCTGGGACATCGCGCCGCTACTGGAGTGGGCCGACCGCGACGAGACCGACCGTGGCCTCGGCGACGCCCCCTACCCGCCGAACCACCCCAAGCAGGAGGGCGAACCGCCCCGCGTCCAGCCGTCACGCAAGGTGGCGGCCAACTGGGACGGCGACGTCCGCAAGCCGAAGATCTGACGCCGACCCACGGACGTCGACCTCACCGCGCGTCCCGGGTGGCGACCAGAAGGCGGACTTTCGTCGGTTCAGGTCCGGGTCCAGGGCCTACCCCGACCGGCGACCGGCGTCAGCTGCGCGGTGACGTCGCGATGTGCGCGCGTTCGCCCTGGACGCCGAACAACGCGAGGATCTCGGCGGGTTCGGGGCCGGGGTTGCCGAGCCAGTGCGGCTCGCGGGTGTCGAACTCGGCGGCCTCGCCCGGTTCCAGGGTCAGGTCCTGGTCGCCGAGGATGAGCCGGATCCTCCCGTTCATGACGTAGAACCACTCGTAGCCCTCGTGGGTGCGCAACGCCAGGTTGGCGGGTGGGTCCTCGGGCGGGACGATGACCTTGTAGGCCTGGATGCCGCCCGCCCGACGGGTCAGCGGGATGAAGACGCGTCCGTGCCGACGGATCGGCCGCAGGTGGATGCGCGGGTCGCCGGTGGGCGGCGCGTCGACGAGTTCGTCGAGCGCCACGCCGTGGGCGCGGGCGAGCGGGAGCAGCTGCTCCAGGGTCGGGCGGACCTTGCCGTTCTCCAGCCGCGACAGCGTGCTCGCGGTCAGCCCGGTCTCCTCGGCGAGCTCGGCCAGGGTGGCGCCACGGTCTCGCCGCAGCCGCTTGAGCCGGGGCCCGACACCGGCCAGCACGTCGCGTTCGGTCTTCGCCGTCATCGACCCAGCATGCAGTTGTGCAAGATTCCTTGCAACCTCGCATCCGGCTGCGGCACGGTGGAGCCATGGACGACACGATGCTCGACGTACTGGTGGTCGGTGGGGGATCGGCGGGGCTGTCCGCCGCGATCGGGGTGGCCCGCTTCGGGCGGCGGGTCGAGGTGGTGGACGCCGGCGAACCGCGCAACGCGCCCGCGGCCGGTGTGCACAACCTGCTCGGTCACGACGGCGTGTCCCCCCTCGAACTGCTGCGCCGCGGGCGCGCGGAGTTCGAGCGCTTCGGCGGTGTGGTGGTGCACGACCGTGCGACGTCGGCGGCCCGGGTCGACGGCGGCTTCGTGGTGACCCTCGCCTCGGGCGCGCGCCGCACCGCCCGTCGGCTGGTCGTCGCGACCGGCGGGCGGGACCGGCTGCCCGCGGTCGAGGGGTTGCGGGAGCGGTGGGGTCGCGAGGTGCTGCACTGCCCGTTCTGTCACGGCTGGGAGGTCCGCGGCGAGACCATCGGCGTCGTCGCCACCGACCCGGTGGTCGCCGCGCACCAGGCCCTGCTGTTCCGCGAACTGTCCGACGACGTCGTGGTCCTCGCGGGTGACGAGGTCGCCTTCACCGAGGACCAGCGCGCGCAGTTCGCCGCCCTCGGGATCGGCGTCGCGGCCGCTGCGGACGCGGTCGTCGTCGAGGACGACCGGCTGACCGGCGTCCGCCTCGCCGACGGCACCACCCTCGCCCGGCAGGCGCTCGTCGTCGCCCCCGACGTCGACGTCACCGATCCCGTCCTGGAGGCCCTGGGGGTCGAGCAGTCCGACGACCCACGCACCGGGTACGTCCACGACCCGGTGGGCGCCACCTCCGTCCCCGGACTCTGGATCGCGGGCAACGTCGCCGAGCCGTTCGCGACGGTCGTCATGGTGTCGGCCGCGGGCATGACCGTGGCGAGCGCGGTCACCGCGGACATCCTCGCCGAGCGGGTGCGGCGCGCCACCGCCGCCGCGGCGTGACGGCGCCGGACGGCCCGCGGACCCGCTTCGACGAGCTGCTGGACGAGTACCGCGCCGCGCTGCTCGCGAGCCTCGACGACCTCACCGAGGAGGAGGCCCGCGCCCGGCTCGTCCCGTCGAAGACGACCCTGCTCGGCCTGGTGAAGCACGTGACCTTCGTGGAGGCCGTCTGGTTCGCCCACGCCGTCGACGGCCGGACGTTGCGCGACCTCGGCGTCGCGTCGACCCCGGACCGGTCGTTCACGCTTCGGCGGGCCGACACGATCGAGACCGTCCGGGTCGCCTACCGCGACCGCCTCGAGGACTCCCGCCGGACGACCGCGGCGCTCGCGCTCGACGACGTCGTCGAGGGTGGCCGCGGCGAGCGCACGGTGTGGGCGTTGTACCTGCAGGTGCTGCGTGAGCTGGCGCAGCACGCGGGCCACGCCGACATCCTGCGCGAGCAGACCCTCGCCGCCCGCCCGGGGTGACCAGGAGTCGGCGTAGGTGGAGGACGGCAACCCGCTGGACGCCGACGGTGGGCCGCGCGACCATGCCGGGGTGACCGAGCCCGGGGACGACGTCCCGACCCTGGTCGCCTGGGCGGGCGGCCCGGCGGCGCTGCGCCGGATGATCGACGCCTTCTACGACCGTGTCGAGCGCGACGACCTGCTCGCGCCGATGTTCCCGGGCGGTGTGAGCGAGCACCACCGGGCGCACGTGGCCGACTGGTGGAGCGAGGTGTTCGGCGGTCCGCCGATCTACACCGAGGAGCACGGCGGCTACGAGACCATGGTCGCCCACCACGTCGACCTCGCGATCACGCCCGAGCAGCGGCACCGGTTCGTCGCGCTCATGAGCCTCGCGGCCGACGACGCGCACCTGCCGGACGATCCCGAGTTCCGCGCCGCCGTGCTCGGGTACGTCGAGTGGGGCAGCCGGATCGCGATGACCAACTCGCGGCCCGGTGCGGCGATCGTGCCGCACGCCCCGGTCCCGCGGTGGGGCTGGGGTGTGGCACCGCCCTGGACCGGGTGAACCGCGAGATCCGTCGGGTCAGACCGTGATGAGCACGATCGCCGCGCCCGCGGCGACCAACCCGACCCCCTGCACCCGGGTCGGCCGTTCCCGCAGGACCGTTGCAGCCAGCAACACCGTCACCGCGGGGTAGAGCGAGGTCAGCACCGCGGCGAGCGAGAGCAGCCCCTCGCGGCTGGCCAGCAGGAACGCCAGGTTGGCGGTGGCGTCGAACAGCCCCGAGACCAACGCCAGCAGCAGCGCCTTGCCGTGCATCGCCACCACGGCGCCGGTCTTCCACGCGAACGGCACGATGAGCACCGCCGAGGCCACGCGCGAGATCAGCAACGGCCACACGCCGGAGTCGTCGTCGGCGCGGGCGAGGAACACGAAGTACAACCCGAACCCGAGCCCGGCGATCCCGGCCAGGGCCAACGCCCGGGGTGGCACGCCGCCGGATCCGCCACCGCCCCCGACCAGGACGACCGCCACCAGCCCGACCGCCACGCCGATCCACGCGATCACCGCGGGCCGCTCGCCCAACGCCACGCCGATGAGGACCGGCACCGCCGCGGCGAGCACGGCCGAGACCGGGGAGACGACGCTCATGGGTCCGGCGGTCAGCGCCGAGTACAGGCAGAGCACACCGGTCAGCCCGGCGACGCCCCCGGCGACCCCCCAACCGACCGTTGCCCACGACAACGGTCCACCGAGGAACGGCAGCGCGACCAGGCCGAGCACCACCCCGACCGGGTAGGCGTGCAGCAGGACGGTCGTCGCCCCCCGCGTGCGGGAGGCGAGGCCACCGGCGAAGTCGGACAGTCCGTACGCGATCGCCGCGAGCAGGCCGAGGACGACGGTCACCCCGGCACGCTAACTGGCCCGTCCACAGCGTCGAGTGGCGCACCGGACCGTCGAGTGGTGCGGGCAGGTTCAGGGAGGTGTCGCAACACCGGCTTGTGCGAGGAATCTATCGAGGACTTCGGCTGGGGTGTGATAGCCGTGTCGTTTGCGAGGTCGGCGGTTGAGTTGGTCGGCGACGGCGTTGAGTTGCTCGACGTCGATGACGCTGAGGTCGGTGCCTCTGGGCCAGTACTCCCGCAGCAACCCGTTGGTGTTCTCGTTGCTGCCGCGTTGCCAGGGGCTGTAGGGGTCGGCGAAGTAGACCTTGACGTCGGTGGCGGCCTGCAGCCGTGGCCAGGCGGCCATCTCGTAACCGCGGTCCCAGGTCAGGGTGCGCATCAACCCGGCCGGGATACCGCTGACGGCGCCGCCGATCTGGGCGGTGAATGCGGCGATGACCGCGTCGGTGACGGCCATGGTGCCGTGACCGTCGGGCAGGTGCAGCAGACACACGTAACCCGACACCCGCTCCACCAAGGTGCCCACTGCCGAACGGCCACCGGCCCCGACGATCAGGTCACCCTCCCAGTCGCCGGGGACCAGCCGGTCCTCGATCTCGGCCGGGCGGTCGTGGATCGAGGGGGCGTCGGCGCTGATCGCACCGCCGACCCCACGCCGGGAGCTGCCGTGTGGTCTGCGGACGGTGCGGCGGGTGCGCAGGTCAGCTTTCAACTGCCGGCGCAGCTCACCGCGGTCGCGGATGTAGATGGCCTGGTAGATCGTCTCGTGACTGATCCGCATCGACTCATCGTCGGGGAACAGCAGCGGCAACCGACCGGCGACCTCCTGCGGTGAGAACCGCTGCTCCAGCATCGACTGGACCCGCTCGGCCAAGGCCGGGTGCCGTTGCAGCTTGGTCGGCTGCGGTCGGCGACGACGCGTCACCGCCATCGTGTGAGCCCGCTCCGGTTCGTAACGACCCGACGGCGCCACGTTGCGTTGCAGCTCCCGCGACACCGTCGCCACATCCCGCCGCAGCGCCCGACCGATCGCACGCATCGACCGGCCCAACTCATGAAGCCGGGCGATCTCGTACCGCTCGTCACGACCGAGATACCGACAGTTGCCTTTGGCCGGCGCAGGGATCACCCCACCGACCTGAGCACGCCACTTCCTGACCAGCTTGTCCGACACGCCGACCCCGGCCATCTCAGCCGCGATCTGCACCGGCCGCTGACCAGCACGCAAACGGTCGAACACCGCCCGCTTCACCGCAGGATCCAACGCAGCAGGCATATCCGCCACCACCCCCTCATCAGGGTGTTGCGACCACGCCCAGAATCCAGGGCGTCTCAGCGCGCCACTGGGTGCACGAACGCGCCACTCGACCGGGGCAGCCGCCCGGCGTCAGCAGAACCAGGCGTCCGCCAGCGTCAGTCCGTGAGGGCCGGACGCGCCCAGACGAACTGGCCGACGTCGAGGTAGCCGGTGCGGAACCCCGCCTCGGAGTACGCCAGGTACAGCGACCACATCCGGCTGAACGTCTCGTCGAACCCGAGGCCGCGGACCTTGCCCGCCGCCGCCTCGAACGTCGAACGCCAGCGGGCCAGGGTGGCCGCGTAGTGGGCGCCGAACATCGTCTGCCGCACCGGGTGCAGGTCGGTGAACTCGGCCACGGACGCCCTGATCGACTCGACCGACGGCAGCTGCCCGCCCGGGAAGATGTACTTGCGGATCCAGGTGTAGGTGTCGCGCGAGGCGCGCATGCGGTCGTCGGGCATCGTGATGGCCTGGATGCCGACCCGGCCGCCCGGCGCGGTCAGGTTGCCCAGGGCGCTGAAGTACTCCGGCCAGTGGTTCGCGCCGACCGCCTCGATCATCTCGACGCTCACCACGGCGTCGAAGCGGCCGCGGACCTCGCGGTAGTCCTGCAACCGGATGTCGACCCGGTCGGCCACCCCGGCCTCGAGCACCCGGCGTCCGGCGAGCGCCGCCTGCTCGGTCGAGATCGTCACCGTCGTGACCTCGGCGCCGCGGCCGGCCGCGCGCAGGGCCAGTTCGCCCCAGCCGGTGCCGATCTCCAGCACCTGCGTGCCCGGGCCGACGCCGACGCTGTCCAGCAGGGTGTCGACCTTGCGCTGCTGGGCGGTGACCAGCGGCTCGGCGGTCGTGTACGGGTCACCGTCGAACAGGGCCGACGAGTAGGTCATCGTCGGGTCGAGGAACAGCGAGAACAGGTCGTTCGACAGGTCGTAGTGGTGGCTGATGTTGGCGCGGGCGCCGGTGATGTCGTTGTCCTGCGAGGCGGGCATCGCGGCGAGCACCATCCGCCGCAGGTGCTGGAACGCCGGCGGCACGAGGGTCGCGACCCGGTCGGCGAAGGTGGTCATGACGTCGGCGAGCCCGGTGGGGGAGCCGTCGTCGGTCCAGTCACCGGCCATGTAGCCCTCGCCGAAGCCGATGGTCCCGGACGACCCCAGCCGGGCGAAGAACGCGTCCGGGCGTCGCAGGACGAACACCGGCGCGGCGGGGTCGCCGGCGCCGCCGCCCGTCACCCGGCCGTCGGGCCACCGCACGGCCACCGGCAGCCGGTTCGTGGCGGTGAGGAACAACCGGCGGGCGATCGCCACCCGCGCCCGTGACGACTCGGGGAGGACGGCGACATCGGGCCAGCGGCCGGCGTCGACCGGACCGGGCTCGGACGGTCCGGACGTGGGCACCGCGGCGGACGACGTGGTCATGACTTGCCTCCTGCTCCGGGCGTGGGACATCTCCCAGCGAGTCCCCATCCTGCCCGGTCACGATCCGTCACGGACGCCCCGCCCGGTTGCATCCTGAGTCGGCGGTCACCGGCGCTACGCCGGGCAGGTGGCGCCCTTCGCCGGGACCGTCCCCTCCACCAGGTAGGTGTCGACGGCCGTGTCGATGCACCGGCTCTTGAGGTACGCCGTGTGGCCCTGTCCCTGCCAGGTCAGCACGACCCCCACGCCGAGCGAGGACGCCAGCCGAGCGGTGTTCACGTACGGCGTGGCGGGGTCGTTCAGCGTCCCGATCACCACGATCGGCGCCGAACCCCGCGCGGGCACGGCGGTCGGCACGGCGTGACCGCTCGCGGGCCAGCCGTTGCAGATCGCGAGCTGACCGGCGAAGTACGACCCGAACACCGGGTAGCGGGTGGCCCAGTCCTTGCCGACCGCCGCCAGTTGCGCGTCGGTGTACGTCGTGCCGCCGTCGTTGCAGGTGACGAGCGTGAAGGCGTCGAACAGGTTCGTGTAGTGGCCCTGCGAGTCGCGCTGGTAGTACTGGTCGGCGAGGTCGAGCAGGCCCTGGCCGTTGCCGTTCTGGCCCGACACGATCGCGCGCCCCAGCGCGTCCCAGCTGCCCTGGTCGTAGAGCGCTTCGGCCACCGCGCTGTAGACGACCCCGACCGTCGCCTTCCGCTTCTCGCCCGCGGCGGTCACCGGGATGCCGCCGCCGGTCGCGGCCCTGCGGGCCAGTGCGGTGACGGCCGTGGCCGGGTCGCCCATCGCGGCGCAGGCGGACTTGGTCCTGCAGTCGGCCGCGAACTGCCCGAACGCCTCCTCGAACCCCTTGAGCTGGGTCTCCGAGCTCTGCTGGAAGTTCACCGAGGGGTCGACGGCGCCGTCGAGCACCATGCGTCCGACCGTTTCCGGGAACTGGGTCGCGTACACCGAGCCCAGCAGCGTGCCGTACGAGAAGCCGAGGTAGTCCAGGGCGTCGGCGCCGAGGGCGGTGCGGACCTGGTCCATGTCGCGGGCCGCGTACACGGTGTTGTAGTCGCCCAGCGCCGACCCGTCGGCCTTCGTCGCCGCCTGGCAGCCGCGCACCCACGCGGCGGCGAGGGTCTTGGCCTGGGAGATGCCGGCGGCGGTCCGGACATCCGGCGCGGCGGCGAACACCGAGTCCTTCTGGGCGTCGGTGAGGCACGTGATCGGCGAGGACAGTCCGACCCCGCGTGGGTCGACCCCGACGATGTCGTAGGTCGAGAGGACGTCGTCGGACACCGCGCCCGCCAGGCTGATCGCGAGGCTGACGCTCGACCCGCCCGGTCCGCCGGGGTTGACGATCATCGGCTTCTGCCCGGTCGAGGCGTCGTCGTGGATCTTCAGGACGTAGAGGTCGAGGTCGCCCGCCGTGGGCTTGCTGTAGTCGCGGGGGACCGCGAGCTTGCCGCAGCTGATGACCAGGTTCGCCGCCCGCGACGACGGCACCCCCGCGCTCTCGGGGTCGACGAGCTTGGTGCAGTCGGTGAAGTCGATGCTCGCGACGTCGGTGGGGGTGGGCGACGGGGTGGCCGAGGCGGTCGGGGCCGCGGTCGACGGCGCGCTGGCCCGGACGCCCTCGCCCGAGGTCTGGACGGTGCAGCCGGCGACCGTCAGGGCCGCCACCGCGGCGAGCGGCAGCAGGACACGGCGACGCCACCCACGGAGCACGCGAGGCACGGTACCGAGCCCGGGCCCCTCCGGCGCTGTGGACCTGACGGTGTCAGCGCCCCAGGCCGGGGACGATGTCGTCGAGGGCGTAGGTGAGCGGCTGCTCCAGCTGCTCGTAGGTGCAGGACTCCGGGGTGCGGTCGTCGCGCCAGCGCACGAAGTGGGCGAGGTGCCGGAACCGGTCGCCCTCCATGTGTTCGTACTTGACCTCCAGCACCCGCTCGGGCCGCAGCGGCACGAACGAGAGGTCCTTCGTGGCGTTCCACCGGCTCACCGCGCCCGGCAGCCGTTGCCCGGCGTGGGCCTCGGCGTTCGCCCACTCCTGCCACGGGTGGGTGTCGCCCTCACCGAGCAGCAGGGGTTCGAGCTCGGTGACCAGGTCGGCGCGCCGCTGCGCCGTGAACGCCCCGACGACGCCGACGTGCTGCAACCTGCCGTCGTCGTTGAACAGCCCGAGCAGCAGCGAGCCGACGAGCGGTGCCGCCTCGGTCGAGGTCTTGTGCCAGCGGAACCCGGCCAGCACGCAGTCGGCGGTCCGGACGTGCTTGATCTTGAACATGACCCGCTTGTCGGGCTGGTAGGTGCCGTCGAGGGGTTTGGCGATCACGCCGTCGAGGTGCGCGCCCTCGAGTTCGACGAACCACCGGTTCGCCACCTCGAGGTCGTCGGTGGTCGGGGTGAGGTGGATCGGCGCCTTCACGTCCGCCAGCGCGGCCTCGAGCGCGGCGCGCCGCTCGCGGAACGGCCGCCTCGTGTAGTCCTCGTCGCCGAGGGCGAGCAGGTCGAACGCGACGAAGGAGGCGGGCGTCTTCTGCGAGAGCATCGTCACCCGCGAGACCGCCGGGTGGACGCGTTGCTGCAGCGCCTCGAAGTCCAGGCCGTCGGCGGTGGCGATGACGATCTCGCCGTCGAGCACGCACCGTTCCGGGAGTTCGCGCAGCACGGCCTCGACCAGCTCCGGGAAGTAACGGGTCATCGGCTTCTCGTTGCGGCTGCCGAACTCGACCTCGTCGCCGTCGCGGTAGATCAACGAGCGGAAGCCGTCCCACTTGGGCTCGTACGAGGCCCCGGCGGGGATGGTCGGGACGGACTTGGCCAGCATGGGCGCGACCGGCGGCATGACGGGGAGGTCCACGCGGTCATCGTGCCCGAGTCAGGGCCGCGGGCGCAGGAACGGCACCGTCACGACGGGTCCCCGAGTCGGTAGCGGGCGAACAGCGCGTCGTCCTCCTCGAGCAGGGCGTGCAGGCGCAGGTCGAGCGGCGGGCCGTCCCAGGCCTCACCGCCGACGATGCGCGGGCTGCCCGGCCCGACCAGCAGGGGGGAGACGGACAGGTCGAGTTCGTCGGCGACCCCGGCCCGGGCGAGCGCGGCGAACAGCGACGGCCCGCCCTCGCACAGGACGCGGGTGAGGCCGCGCTCCTCGAGCGCGGCGCGGGCAGCGGCGAGGTCGACGCTGTCCTCGCCCGCCACGACGACGTCCGCGACCTCGGCCAGCGCGGCCCGGCGGCCGGCGTCGGACCGGGCGTGGGTGACCACCATCGTCCGGTTGCGGTCGTGGTTCTCGCCGACGAACAGGCCCGACGTCGGGTCGAGATCGAGGCGCCCGGTGACCACGGCGGTCGGCAACCACTCGCCGAAACCGTGCTCGCGCCGCCACTGCCGGCGTCGGTCGGAGAGCGTCACCGTCTGGTAGCCCTCGGCCTTCGCTGTGCCCGAGGCCACCAGCACGACGTCGGCGAGGTCGCGCAGCGCGGCGAACACCCGGTTGTCGCCCGGGGTCTGCAGGCCGCGGGACGCGCCGTCGACGGTGATCCCGCCGTCGACCGAGGCGATGAAGTTGACCCGCACCCCGCCGCCGTCGACCCAGTCACGGGCGTACCAGTCGTGGACGTCGACCTCGCCGGTCTCGGGGGGCAGCAGCGCACGCACGGAGGGCAGTCTGCCCCGCGACTACTCTCGCGCCCCGTGCCCGCCCACCTCGCCGACCGCACGCCGTCGGTGAGTCCGGAGCAGTTGGTCGCCGGTCTGGTGCCCCCGCCTCTGTTCGACGACGTCGGCTTCGACACCTACCGGCCCGACCCGGCCGAGCCGACGCAGGCCGCGGCCCTGACAGCGGTCGAGCGGTTCGCCGCGACGCTGGGGGACCGGCGACCGAGGAGGAAGCGGCTGTTCGGCCGGGGCGACGCCACTCCCGCAGCCCACGGCATCTACCTCGACGGCGGCTTCGGGGTCGGCAAGACGCACCTGCTGGCCTCGCTCTGGCACGCCGCCCCCGAGCCACGCGCGTACGCCACGTTCGTCGAACTCACCCACCTCGCCGGAGCGCTCGGGTTCCACCAGCTGGTCGAGGCCCTGGCGCCGATGTCGCTGCTGGCCATCGACGAGTTCGAACTCGACGACCCCGGCGACACCGTGCTGGTCTCGACGCTGCTCGCCCGGCTTGCGGAAGCCGGGGTGGCGCTCGCGGCGACCTCCAACACGCTGCCCGACCGGCTCGGCGAGGACCGGTTCGCGACCGAGGACTTCCTGCGCGAGATCCAGGGCCTCGCGGCCCGGTTCACCTCGGTGCGGGTCGACGGCCCCGACTTCCGGCACCGCGGGCTGCCGGAGCCGCCGGCGCCCGGCTCGGACGCCGACGTCGCCACCCGGGTCGACCGGGTCGACGGCGCCACGCTCGACGGCTTCGCCGACCTCACCACGCGCCTGGCGGCCCTGCACCCGTCGCGGTACGGCGCGCTGGTCGACGGTGTGCCACTGATCGGGCTCACCGGGGTGGAGACGGTGCACGACCAGAACGTCGGCCTGCGGCTGGTGGTCTTCGCCGACCGCGTCTACGACCGGCAGATCCCGCTGGTCACGTCCGGCGTCCCGCTGGACCAGCTCTTCGACGACGCCATGCTCGCGGGCGGTTACCGCAAGAAGTACCGCCGCGCCATCAGCCGCCTCGTCGCCCTCGCCCGACTGAACTGACGAATTCTGTGTACTCCTGGGTCGTCAGGCTGCAGGAGTACACAGAATTCGGCTCTACAGCTCGGTGATGGGGATCGAGGGGTCCTCGAGGCGTTCGCGGGCGACCGGCTTGCCGGACTTGATGAGCGCCTGCAGGTCGTCGGTGACGTCCCAGGTGTTGGCGTTCATCGCTGCCACCACCTTGCCGTCGTCCATCTGCCAGAACGCGATGAACTCGCGCGGCGGTTCGGTCGAGCCACGGAACACGATGGTGGCGTTCGGGTTGGGCGGCCCGGCGATCTCCATGGAGAAGTCGAACTGGTCGGAGAAGAAGAACGGCAGGAAGTCGACGACGTCACGCTCCGTGCCAGCGATCGAGTGCGCCGCGATCTTGGCGCCGTCGAGGGCCAAGGCCCAGTGCTCGACGCGGGAACGGGCGCCGGTGACGGGGTTGTCGATGGCGGCGATGTCGCCGACGGCCCAGATGCCCGGCACCGAGGTCCGCAGCGACCCGTCGACGGCCACGCCCTGGGTGTTCTCGTCGATCTCGCAGCCGGCGGCCTTCGCGAGATCGAGACGCGGCTTCGAACCCACCGCCATGACGACGACGTCGGCCGCCTCGGCCGTGCCGTCGGCGAACTCGATCCCGACGGCCTTCCCGTCCTCGACGAGCACCTGCGCGACGTCGGCGTCGAGGCGCACCTGGACGCCGTGCTCCTCGTGCACGGCCTGGTAGATCCCGCCGATGACCGGGCCCATCTTGGTCAGCTGCGGGGTGTCGGCGACCACGGTGACCTCGGCCCCGCGCTGCCGTGCCGCGGCCGCGACCTCGAGCCCCAACCAGCTGCCGCCGACCACCACGACCTTCGTTGCATCCTGCAACGCAGCCCGGAGCCGGTCGGAGTCCTCCTTGGTGCGGATGTAGAACGCCTTGTCCGCGCCGGGGATGTCGAGCACGAGCGGTTCGACGCCCGTGGCGATGACCAGCGAATCCCACGGGACGGTCTCGCCGTCGGCGGTGACGGTCTTCGCGTCGGCGTCGACCGCCGTGACCGTGACGCCGGTGCGCACGTCGACGTCGTCCGGCACCTCGATCGGCGTGAACGCGGTGTCGTCGCCCGCGAGGTAGCCCTTGGACAGCGGCGGACGTTCGTAGGGGGCATCGGGTTCGGCGCCGAGCAGCGTGATGGGCTCGGTGTAGCCGACCTTGCGCAACTCGGCGGCGGTGGTGGCTCCGGCCTGGCCGGCTCCGACGATGACGACGCTCATGGGTGTGTGCCTCCTGGTTTGAGCACGGTGTGGGAACTACCGGACGCGGACGATGACCGCGGTCTCGGCTGGCAGGTCGTGGAGGGTGCCGGTCTGGCCGACACCGTCGATGCTTCCCGACGTGGCGGTCAGCTCGGTCGGCGCGGTCGAGAAGACCACCTCTCGCACCTCGCCGCCCACAGGCACGTCCTGTGGGTGGTCGGCGAAGTTGACGGCGACACGGAACGCCCCGCGGTGCAGGGCGAACCAGCCGTCGTCCTCGGAGAAGTCGACCTGCACGAGGTCGAGGCGCGGGTCGGCGAGGTCGGCGTGCTGGCGGCGCAGGCGGGCGAGCTCCCGGTACACGGCGAGTACGTCGCCGTGCCCCTCGCTCTCGATCTCGTCCCAGGCCAGGACGGCCTCCCGGTAGGCGGCGGGGTCCTGCGGGTCGATCATCGTCGACAGGTCCCAGCCGTGACCGTCGAACTCCTCCAGCCGTCCCTTGCTGACGGCCTCGCCGAGGTCCTTCTCGGGGTGCGAGGTGAAGAACGGCCAGCGGGTCGACGCGGCCCACTCCTCACCCATCCAGAGCATGGGCGTGAACGGCGAGGTGTACAGCAACGTCGCGCCGATCTTCAGGCGGGCGTGCGAGGTCAGCTCCGGCAGCCGGTTGCCGACCGCCCGGTTGCCCACCTGGTCGTGGTCCTGCAGGAACACCACGAACCGGTAGCCGGGCGTGAGGCTGCGATCGACCGGCCGGCCGTGCTTGCGGCCGCGGAACGACGAGTAGGTGCCGTCGTGGAAGAAGGCGTGCGTGTACACCTTCGCCAGCACGTCCAAGCCGTGGAAGTCGGCGTAGTACCCCTGGGTCTCGCCGGTCAGGTTGCTGTGCAGGGCGTGGTGGACGTCGTCGGTCCACTGGCCGTCCATGCCCTCGCCGCCCGCCTCCCGCGGCGTGATCATGCGCGGGTCGTTGAGGTCCGACTCGGCCACGAGCGTCAGCGGCCGGCGCGCAGCTGGCCGCAACTCGTCGACGGCGTCGGCGATCTCCTGCAGGATGTGCCGCGGGCTCTCGTCGGCCAGGGCGTGCACGGCGTCGAGACGCAGTCCGTCGAGGTGGAACTCGGTGAGCCACTGCCGCACGTTGTCGACGATGTAGGCGCGCACGGCGTCGGATCCGGCGCCGTCGAGGTTGATCAGGTCGCCCCAGGTCGAGCGGCCGGTCTTGAGGTACGGGCCGAACTCGGGCAGGTAGTTGCCGCTCGGGCCGAGGTGGTTGTAGACGACGTCGAGCACCACCGCCAACCCGCGCACGTGGCAGGCGTCCACGAACCGCTTGAAGCCGTCGGGGCCGCCGAGGGGTTCGTGGACGGCGTACCAGGCCACGCCGTCGTAACCCCAGTTCCAGGTGCCGTTGACGCCGTTGACCGGCAGCACCTCGACGTGGGTCACGCCGAGCGAGACCAGGTGGTCGAGCCGCTCGACGGCGCTGTCGAACGTCGCTCCCGGCGTGAACGTTGCAACGTGCAACTCGTAGTACAGCGCTCCGGGCAGCGGCCGCCCCGTCCAGGCGTCGTCGGACCACGCGAAGGCGTCGGGGTCGTAGACCCGGGACCGGCCGTGCACGCCGTCGGGCAGCCAGCGGCTGCGCGGGTCCGGGCGTTCGGGCGGTCGCGAGCCGTCCTCCGCGTCGTCGCCGAGGAGGAAGGCGTAGTCGGTGCCGGGGCCGGCGTCGTCGACCGTGGCCGACCACCAGCCGTCCCCGGTCGCCGCCAGCTCGCTGACGGCTTCGGGCGTGGAACCGGAACCGCCGGCGGTCAGCACGCGGACGCGCTCGACCGCGGGCGCCCAGACGTCGAACTGGTGCACCTGTCTCCTCGGGATGATCTCGTCGGGGAGCCACTAACGTCTCCCTCGTGGCTCATACCCGTTCGGTGCGTCAGAACCTCCGCGTCCGTCCCGGTGTCGTCAACCTCGCGGGGTACGACACCGCCGCGACCCCGCTCGCGCCCGGTGGTAAGGCGAAGACCACCGCGGCGCTCGCGGACCCGCCCGGCACCTCGCTCGAGGAGTGGCAGGAGCGGCTGACGGCGTCGGCGGCCGAGGGGCTCTCGCCCCGCTCGGTGCTGCTGGTGCTGCAGGGCATCGACACCGCGGGCAAGGGCGGCGTGGTCAAGCACGTCGTCGGCCAGCTGCAGCCCGAGGCCGTCCGGATCACGGCGTTCAAGCGCCCGACCCCCACCGAGCTCGCCCACCACTACCTGTGGCGGATCCGCCGGGCGCTGCCCGCGATGGGGCAGATCGGGGTGTTCGACCGGTCGCACTACGAGGACGTCATCGTCCCGCGGGTCCACGACACCCTGCCGCTCGCGACGGTCGAGGCCCGGTACGAGGAGATCAACGCCTTCGAGCGCGACCTGGTCGCGGGCGGCACGACCGTCGTCAAGGTGTTCCTGCACATCTCGTACGCCACCCAGCGCGAGCGGCTGCTGGCCCGGCTCGACGATCCCACCAAGACCTGGAAGTTCTCCGAGGGCGACGTCGACGAGCGCGGTTTCTGGACCGAGTACCAGACCGCGTTCGGGGCGATGCTCGAGAAGACCGACACCGACGTCGCGCCCTGGTACGTCGTCCCGAGCGACCGCAAGTGGTACCGGAACTGGGCGGTGGGGGAGATCCTGCGCGAGACGTTCGCCGAGCTCGATCCCGTCTACCCGCCCCCGGCGGTCGACGCCGGGGCCATGAGGAAGCGGCTGCAACCGCCGTACTGAGGTCCGCTCAGGGCTGGGCGACCGGCGGGATCGACCCGTGCGGCCGCCGCTCGCGCAGTTCCTGCGCCTTGACCCCGAGCAGGTTGGTGGTCCGGGCGATGCCGGTCGGACGCAGCGGCAGGACGAGCGAGGGCGGCACCGTCAGCGCCGTCGCGTCGGGCGCCTGGATCTCCAGCGTGAGCGCGCCGCCACGTTGCTTGGCCACGGCGATCCCACTGATCCGGTCCCACGTCAGGGAGCTCTCGCCGGTGTAGCGACGGATGCCGATGCCGTCGTCGTCGGCGATCAGGTACATCCGCGCTGCCGCCACGGCTGCGACGAAGAACGCGACCGCCAGCAGCGCCACGATGCCGATGACCACGCCGCTCCCGCCGCCGTAGATCGCGTAGCCCGCGAGCGCGGCCGTGACGAGGAACAGCACGGCCGGTTCCCACCGCGGCAGCCGCCAGATCACGGCGGGCCGTTCCTCCTCGGGGGGCGTCACGGCGGACGAGCATAGAGCGTGCGGCTGAGCTCCCTCTGCCCTCGCTACCGTCGCGCGGTGCACGCGTTCACCCTCTGGGTCGGTTTCGTCGGCGCCTGGTTCCTCGTGATGGGTCCTCTCCGTCAGGCGGCCGGGGAGTTGCACGAGCAGGACCTCGACCGCGAGGCGCTCGCCGAGGCGGGTCGGGGAGTGGTCTCGCCGCCCCGGGTGTCGGACTGGTGGTGGCTGGTGCCGCCGGTGAAGTACCTCCGCGAACGGCGGCGCAACCAGGCGTTCCGGCGGGCCGTGTTCGAGGCGCTGGGTCCTGAGGACCGGGCCGCGTTCGTCGACTACATGAACAAGGCCACCGGGTGGCTCCTGGTCGCGGTCGGGGGCACGTGCATCGCGGGCAAGGAGACGTGGGAGCTCCTCGACCACTACGAGCAGCACGTGTGGCTGTGGCTCGTCGTCATGGGCGTGCTCGGCGTCGCCGCGGCTGCGTTCGCCGCCGCGTCGGTCGGCCGGGGCGACCAGATGAAGGGCTCACCGCGCCGCCGTCCGTCGCGTCGAACGGGTTGATCGTCGCGACGTGGCTCCGTCCCCACTGCCTCCCGGCGCATCCGCCTGGACGGGAGCGGAGCGTGCCGCCGGCGGTGTCCGTGTCAGCGACGCACGCCGAGGACGGCGAAGGTGGCGGCGACGCCGTCCTCGATGACCGCACCCCAGGCGTCGTGGCCGAACCAGCGGACGGCGGCGGCCCGGAACCAGGCCCCCGCGTAGGTCGTCGCGAGCGCTCCGGTGAGGCCGATCAGGGCGGGCGCGCCCTCGCTGACGCCCTCACGGCGGGCCAGCAGGACCCCGCAGCCCGCCCCGTTGACGGCCCGGAACGGCAGCCCGCCGGCCGAGAGTCGTGACGGGGTGGCGGGCAGCTTGTCTCCGGTGGTCTCGCCGACGGCGGCCACGGCGGCCGCGACCTTGGCCGCGGGCGTGCTCAGGGCGTGCTCGACCAGGGGCGTCTCCGCCACCGCGGCGGGCGCGGTCAGTGTGAGCGCCGCGAGCCCGTAGCTGCTGCGCGAACCGGTCGCGAAGCCGAGGAACAACGCCCGGAGCGGGGTGGGCAGCGCCATCAGCGGGCCGCCTTCAGCGCCGCGAGGTCATGCTGCTCCATCGAGGTCAACGCCGCGTGCGCGACGACGCCGTAGGCGAGGTGGAACGCGGCGTCGCTCAACCAGTCCTTCGCGGCCCACGACCTCGGGTCGCTGACCTTGGTGAGGAACAGCGGCACGTCCGCCGCCGCCATCGCGGCGAGCCCCATGAGCGGCGCGCCGAGGAACGCCGGCAGCTTGAGTCCGGTGGAGTGCAGCGCGCCGGAGACCGCCCCGACGCCCACACCGGCGAGGATGCCGGCGAGCGGTCCGGACGCCTCGTAGCGGTTGTCCCGCTCCTCGCCGGAGCCGGGGATGTCGGTGCCGGCGTCCTGGGCGAGTTTCTCGACCATCTGGCTCGGGACGTCGCTCGCGCCACGGCCGCGCACGAACATGTCGCCGTACGTGGCGGCGTTGAGCGCGGTGACGCCGGCGGCTCCTGCGAGCGCGCCACGTCCGAGACCTTTCAGCAGACCGGGCATGAGGGGCTCGTACCCGGACGGGCGTCGCCCTATGCACGACGCGACGCGGGGCACCATGGGGCGGTGAGGCGATCCCGACGCGTCCTGTCCGGCGTGCTCGCCGCGGCGGTGGTGACCGGCCTCGCGGCGTGCTCGTCGAGCCCGGCGCCTCCCACCGACGCCCCGTCGGCGTCGACCCGGCCGTCGGCGCCGTCCTCGGCCGCACCGCCGTCGGCGGCGACCTTCGCGACCACGACGGTCACGCTGCAGGTGCCCGACGGCCTGGCCGTGGCGCCGTTCGACCGTCCGCGGCAGGTCCAGGTGCCGGTCGGCTGGTCGATGGCGTTGTGGGCGCGGGTCGACGGCGCCCGGCTCGCGGCCTGGGCGCCGGACGGCTCCCTGCTGATCTCCCGCCCGGGTTCGGGTGACGTCGTGCGGCTGACCCCGGGCCCGACCGCCACGGCCACCCCGAGGACGTCGACCGTGCTCTCGGGTCTGGACCAGCCGCACGGCCTCGCCTTCGCGGGCGGCACCCTCTTCGTCGCGCAGAGCGACGAGGTCGACTCCTACCGCTACGCGAACGGCGCCGCCGACGGTCAGCAGGTCGTCGCCGGGGGACTGCCCGACGCCAAGAGCCCCGAGTTGCACGGGGCTTACGCGCACGCGCTGAAGAGTGTTGCAGTGGGCAACGACGGCGCTGTCTACTACTCGATCGGGTCCACGGCCAACACCTCGGCGGACGACCGTGACGCCTCCCCGCAGCGCGCCACCATCTACCGGGTGCCGCCCGGCGGCGGCACGCCGGAGGTGTACGCGCGGGGCGTGCGCAACGGCACCGGACTCGCGGTCGCGCCCGACGGCGCGGTGTGGACCGCGGTGAACAACCGCGACAACATCGCCTACCCGTGGGACCAGCCCTACGGCGAGGCCGACGGCTCGTCCTACGGTCAGGTCATCCCCGACTACGTCGACGACCACCCGGCCGAGGAACTGGCGAAGCTCACGCCCGGACGCGACCTGGGCTGGCCGTTCTGCAACCCCGATCCCGACGTCCGGCAGGGCGTGGCCGGGACGGCCTACGACTACGCGACCCCGCCGTTCGTCCGCGACGCCCAGACCAACCCGGACGGCCGCGAGCTCGACTGCGGCACGCTCGCCCCGATCGAGCAGACCTTCGGCGCGCACTCGGCGCCGCTCGGGTTGTCGTTCGCCGACCTCCCCGGCCTCGGTGCCGGCGCGCTCGTCGGCGTCCACGGCTCCTGGAACCGGCAACCACCGCGTCCGCCGGAGGTCTCGTTCTTCGCCTCGGACGGCAACGGCGGACTCGGCGGCCAGCAGACCCTCCTCGGCGGTTTCCAGGCCGACGACGGCAGCCGCTGGGGCCGCCCCGTCGCGGCCGTGCTCGGCCCCGACGGCGCCGTCTACGTCACCGACGACACCGCGGGCGCCGTCTACCGCCTGACCCGCACCGGCCGCTGACGCCTACTGCTGCCCCGGCGACGCCGTCCCGCACTCCCAGAAGTGCAGGGTCCGGTCGTTCCGGCGACCAGGCAGTGCCCCTGTGGCGGTCGACCGGACGTGAGGCGCGACGAACGGGGGACTACTCGACGGTGACCTTCGCCGTGCCGTCGCGGGAGGCGGCGAGGACGAGGCGGTGCAGCGGGGTGTGCGACCGGCGGGTGGAGGCGTCGAGCTGGTCGATCGCCGCGTCGAGGGCGGGGGAGAGCGGCCCGAGGTCGGCCTGGGTGCCGTCGGCGCGCACGACCGTGACCCGACGGCTCAGGTCGTCCACCTCCAGGCGCAGCCCCCGCCAGTCCGGCGGGGCGAGCGCCACCATGGCCTCGGCGACCGACGCCGCGTCGTGACGTCGCCCGGCCGGCCCGGGGAACTGTGCCGCCCGTCGGTGTTCACGCCGGTGCCGCGCGAACTGGACGGTGAGGGCGAGCGCGAGCAGGACGACGCCCGACACCACGAACCCGAGCCCGAGGCCGGCGAGGGGGTCGCCCGCGAGCAGCACGCAGACGACCAGGGGCACCGCCGTGACCGCGCAGAACGCTGCCACGGCAGCGATCCGGCGCGCGGTCACGACGGCGTCCTCACAGGTCAGGCCCGACTCACCGGTTCACCGGGTCAGGAACGCGACCGGGTACGTGGCCAGCAACTCGGCCAGCGGCACGGCATCGCGCCAGGTGCGACCGGTCAGCCGGTCGGTCCACTCGCCGCTCGGCAGGACGACCCGGCTGTCGCCGAGCCCACCGGCGGCCGACAGCGCCAACGGGTGCAGGGTCGCGACCGTGATCGCCCCGCCGCGGTCGAACGCGACGACGTGGTCGGCGGCGGGGCCGTCCGCGAGCAACGGGGTGTACGCCGTGAACCAGTCCGGGTGCTCCCGCCGGGTGCGCAGGACCCGCGACACCAGCCAGAGCTTGACGTCGCCGTCCGGCCCGATCGGCGGGGGCGTGCCCTGCCGGTCGAGGAGGTCGAGCCGACGCCGCAGCTCGGCGTGGTCGACCGGGCGGCGGTTGTCGGGGTCGACGAGGTCGTCGCGCCAGCTCTCCGTGCCCTGGTAGACGTCCGGCACGCCGGGCATCGTCAGTTGCACGATCTTCTGGGCGAGCGCGTTGACCCAGCCCGGCAGGTCGAGCCGCTGCGCCAACCGGTCGATCAGGCCGCGGACCTCGGCATCGTCGAAGCGGGCGTCGACCGCGGCGTGGACCGCGGCCTCGAACGCCTCGTCCTGGTCGATCCAGCCGGTGCCGACCGCCGCCTCCCGCATCGCCTTCTCGGCGTAGGCGTGCAGCCGCTCACGGTCGGCCTGCGGAGCACCGAGGATCGTCTGCCACAGCAGCGACGCCAGCGTTGCATCCGGCAACGGTGCCTTCTCCTGCAGGGTGGTGAGGGTCTGCTCCCACTCCTGCGGGATCTCGGCCAGGACGGCGATGCGGGCGCGGACGTCCTCGCCCCGCTTGGTGTCGTGGGTCGACAGCGTGGTCATCGACTGCGCCGCCCCCCACCACCGCTCGGTCTGGGCCGCGTGGAACTCGGCGACGGTGCGACCGAGCACGGCGGGGTCGCCGCCGACCTCGTTGGCACTGACCAGTCGCGCGTACCGGTAGTACGCGGTGTCCTCGACGCCCTTGGCCATGACCGCGCCGGTGACCTGCTGGAACCGACGCGCGATCTCCTGCTCCGGGTCCGAGAGCAACGGCACGAGCGCGTGGACCGTGTCCATCAGGTCCGGCGCGCGCGACCCGACGGTGTCCACCGCCTCCTGCAGGTGCTCGAGCCCGTTCGGCGCGTACGAGCGGTACACCGGGAAGGCCACGACCAGCTCGGTCAGGGCCGCCACGACGGCGTCGTGTCCGGCCAGGCCGTCCGGCACCAGCGACGCGAGCCGCAGGACCTCCGCCTGCAGGATGCTCGTGGCGATCTGGCGTTTCCCAGCCTCGACGTGGTCGGCGAAGGAACGGTCGTCGCCCGTGACGGACCGGTAGACCCGGTCGACCGCCTCGGTCGCGGCGGGGTCGACGAGCAACTGTCCGACCTCGGTGAGCGCGTCGTAGCCGGTGGTGCCGGCCACCGGCCACTCCGCCGGGAGCGTCTCGCCGGGCTCGAGGATCTTCTCGACCGTGATCCACGCGTCCGGCGCGGCATCCCGCAACCACCGCAGGTACCCCGCCGGGTCGGTGAGGCCGTCCGGGTGGTCGATGCGGATGCCCTGTGCGAGGCCATCACGGACCCATCGCAGGATCTCGACGTGCGTGGCGTCGAAGACCTCGCGGTCCTCGACCCGCAGACCGGCGAGTTCGGTGACCGCGAAGAACCGGCGGTAGTTCTGCTCCGTGTCGGCGCGGCGGAACCCGACGAGCTCGTAGTGCTGCCGGGTGTGGACCTCGCGGGCGTCGTAGCCCGGACGGGCCGTGCCGTCGGCGACCGGGTAGACGTGCTCGTAGTAGGCCAACCGGTCCGGCGGCTCGCCCTGGAGGGTCAGGTCCTCACCCAGGTCGGCGTCGTCGCCCAGCACCGGGATCTTGATCTTCGGCTGCCGCCAGTCGACGTCGAACCACGCGCCGTGCTCGGACTCCCGCCCACCGCGCAGCAGGTCCCACCACGCGGCGTTCTGCGTGGGATCGGCGACGCCCATGTGGTTCGGGACGATGTCGATCACCACCGGCAGGCCACGCGCGTGGGACGCCTCCACCACGGCGTCGAGACCCTCGGCGCCACCGCGTTCCGGGTCGACGCGGGTGTGGTCGACGACGTCGTAGCCGTGCCCGGAACCCGAGGTGGCGTGCAGGATCGGCGACAGGTACACCCCGCCCACCCCGAGCGCGTCGAGGTAGTCGACGAGACCGGCCGCGCGCTGCAGGGTGTCCTCGGCCGTGATCTGCAGCCGGTAGGTGGAGGTAGGTGGGCCGGCCGGCACCTCGGGGCCCGAGGTCCCGGTCACGACGACGCGAGCCGCTGCAGCAGCACGATGGCCCGCGGGCCGACCGTGACGGTGCCACCGGCGTCGATCTCCGGCCCGACGTCGAGCTGCGCCGGGTCGGCGGTGTCGAGCACGACCTGCCAGGTCGTCCCGAACTCCTTCGGCGGCAGCGTGAACTCGATCGGCTCGAAGTGCGCCGAGAAGGCCATGAAGAAGGTGTCGTCGACGACGCGCTGGCCGCGGGTGTCGTGGTCGGGGATGCCGTTGCCGTTGAGGAACACGGCGACGGCCTTGCCGAACCCGCTGTCCCAGTCGTCCTCGGTCATCTCACTGCCGTCGGGTCGCAGCCAGCCGACGTCCGGTGCTGCACCGGTCTTCTGGCCGCGTCGGCGCACCGGGCGGCCGTCGAAGAACCGGCGACGACGGAAGATCGGGTGGTCGTGGCGCAGCTTCGCCACCCGGCCGGTGAACTCGATGAGGTCCGGCTCGGCCAGTGACCAGTCGATCCAGGAGATCTCGTTGTCCTGGCAGTACCCGTTGTTGTTGCCGCCCTGCGAACGGCCCAGTTCGTCGCCGTGACAGAGCATCGGTACGCCCTGGCTCAGGAACAGGGTCGCGATGAAGTTGCGGCGCTGCTGGGCGCGGAGCGCGTTGATCTGCTCGTCGTCGGTCGGGCCCTCGACGCCGCAGTTCCACGAACGGTTGTGGCTCTCGCCGTCGTTGTTGTCCTCGCCGTTCGCCTCGTTGTGCTTCTCGTTGTAGGAGACGAGGTCGAGCAGGGTGAAGCCGTCGTGCGCCGTGACGAAGTTGATCGACGCCACGGGACGACGGGCGGAGTGCTCGTAGAGATCGGCGGATCCGGTGAACCGTTCGGCGAACTCCCCGAGCGTGGCGGGCTCGCCACGCCAGAAGTCGCGGACCGTGTCGCGGTACTTGCCGTTCCACTCCGTCCACTGCGGGGGGAAGTTGCCGACCTGGTAGCCGCCCGGGCCGACGTCCCACGGCTCGGCGATGAGCTTGACCTGGCTCACGGTCGGGTCCTGCTGCACGAGTTCGAAGAAGCTCGACAGCCGGTCCACGTCGTAGAACTCGCGCGCCAGCGTCGAGGCGAGGTCGAAGCGGAAGCCGTCGACGTGCATCTCGGTCACCCAGTAGCGCAGCGAGTCCATGATCAGCTGCAACGAGTGGGGGTTGCGCACGTTGAGGCTGTTGCCCGTCCCCGTGTAGTCCATGTAGTAACGCTGGTCGTCCTCGACCAGGCGGTAGTACGCCTGGTTGTCGATGCCGCGCATCGACAGCGTCGGGCCCATGTGGTTGCCCTCGGCCGTGTGGTTGTAGACGACGTCGAGGATGACCTCGATGCCCGCCTCGTGCAGGGCGCGGACCATGGCCTTGAACTCCTGCACCTGGCCGCCGGGCGTGTTCGACGACGTGTACTTGGAGTCCGGCGCGAAGAAGCCGATCGTGTTGTAGCCCCAGTAGTTGCTCAACCCCTTGTCCTGCAGGGTGGAGTCGTTCGCGAAGTGGTGCACCGGCATCAGTTCGATGGCCGTGACACCGATCTTCTGCAGGTGCTCGATCACCGCCGGGTGGGCGACACCGGCGTAGGTGCCGCGCAGCTCCTCGGGCAGGTCCGGGTGGGTCTCGGTCAGGCCCTTGACGTGCGCCTCGTAGATCACGCTCTCGGCGTACTGCCGCTTCGGAGGGCGGTCCACACCCCAGTCGAAGAACGGGTTGATGACGACCGACTTGGGCATGTGCTCGGCGGAGTCGTCGTCGTTGCGGGAGTCGGGGTCGCCGAAGTCGTAGGAGAACAGCGACTGGTCCCACTCGAAGGTGCCGTCGATCGCCTTGGCGTAGGGGTCGAGCAGCAACTTGTTGGGGTTGCAGCGGTGGCCGTTCTCCGGGTCGTACGGGCCGTGCACCCGGTAGCCGTACCGCTGGCCGGGCTCGATGCCGGGGATGAAGGCGTGCCACACCAGACCGTCGACCTCGGGCAGCGCGACCACCGTCTCGGTGCCGTCCTCGTCGAACAGGCACAGCTCGACCCGGTCGGCCACCTCGCTGTAGAGGGCGAAGTTGGTGCCGGAGCCGTCGTACGTGGCTCCCAACGGGTAGGCCGTTCCTGGCCAGATCTGCATGGGTGCTCCACTCGAATTCTGTGCGTTTGCAGGCGTGCTCACGTCGACCCTCTCAGCGTTCCACAGGTGGGACGGGCGCGTGTCTCGGCCCTTCGGGGGGCCTGTGTCCGGGCCCCGCTCCTCGTCGGCGGGTCGCGCGGACCCACCCAGGAGCCGGTGCAGCGGCCCCAGCGGGACGTACCCACCTCCCGCGGTTCGTCACGGGTAGGGTCGTGTGGCACACGTCCACACGACAGGGGAGCGCCTCGGCGCTGAGAGTGCGGTTCGCCCGCAGACCCTCGAACCTGATCCGGGTCATGCCGGCGCAGGGAGTCACGAGAGGCACCACCATGACCGGCTCGTCCGCAGTCCCGTCCGTCTCCACCCGCCCCGCCACCCGCTGGCGCACCGTCGACATCGTCGTCGCCTCGGCGATCGCCGCCGTGTTCGGCGTCGTGTTCTTCGCCTGGAACAACCTCTGGTCCGTCCTCGACGTCGCCGTCCCCGCCAAGGCCGTCATCTACGGCGTGTGGGTCATGGCCGGGGTCGTCGGCGCCCTCGTCGTCCGCCGTCCGGGTGCGGCGCTGTACACCGAGTTCCTCGCCGGCCTGTTCTCCGCGCTGGTCGCGGTGTCGTGGTCGGGGGCGTCGATCATCGTCTACGGCCTGATCCAGGGCCTGGCCGCGGAGTTGGTGTTCGCCGCGTTCCGCTGGAAGCGGTGGAACGTCCCCGTCGCGCTGGCCGCCGGTGCCGTCGCGGGCTTCGCCGCGTCGATGCTCGACCTCTACGTCTACCGCTTCTACCCCGGCTTCTCGGCCGGGTGGCAGCTCGGGTACGTCGCGGTCCTCGTCGCGTCCGGCGCGGTGATCGCCGGGTTGCTCTCCTGGCTGCTGGTCCGCGCTCTGGCCGCCACCGGGGTGCTCGACGCGTTCGCCTCGGGTCGGCAGCGACAGCGCGTCTGACGTGGCGTCGCCCAGCCCGGGAGAAGGCCCGGGCCGGGGGTCCGGTCGAGGCGTCGCGGTCCGGGCCCGCGGGTGGGGCTTCCGCCACGCCGGCCGCCTCGCCCCGGCCCTCACCGACCTCGACCTCGACGTCGCCGCGGGCGAACGGGTCCTGCTGCTCGGCGCCTCGGGCTCCGGCAAGTCCACGTTGGTGCGCGGGATGGCGGGCTTGCTCGCCGCCTCCGAGGGCGGCGAGGCGTCCGGGTCGCTGACCCTCGACGGCGTCGACGCGACGTCCGCCCGCGCCCGCGCCGGGCTGGTGCTGCAGGACCCGGAGTCGGGGATCGTCATGGGCCGGGTCGGCGACGACGTCGCGTTCGGCCCGGAGAACCACGCCGTCCCACCCGGCCGGATCTGGGCCCGGGTCGACGCCGCGCTCGGGGCGGTCGGCTTCCCCTACGGGCGCGAGCGGCCCACCGCTGCGCTGTCGGGCGGGGAGAAGCAGCGGCTGGCCCTCGCCGGGGTCGTCGCCCTGCGGCCCGGTCTGCTGCTGCTCGACGAACCGACGGCCAACCTCGACCCGCCCGCCGCGGCCCAGGTGGTGGCGGCGGTGTCCGACGTCGCGACGGCCCAGGGCCTGACCCTCGTCGTGATCGAGCACCGGGTCGAGGCGTGGGCGGACCTCGTCGACCGGGTGGTGGTGCTGGCCGCCGGCGGCGGGATCCTCGCCGACGGCCCCCCGGCCACGGTCTTCCGCACCGCCGTCGAGGTGTTGCGCGCCGCCGGGGTGTGGGTGCCCGGAGCTGTCGTCTCCCCGCGGCGGGCGAGCGGGCCGGCCGGCGAGCCGATCGTCGACCTGACCGACGTCGGGTCGACCTACCGCGGGGCCGCGGCGCCGGCCCTGCACCCGACCTCGCTGACCCTGCGGGCGGGGGAGGCGGTGGCCGTCTCGGGCCCGAGCGGATCCGGCAAGTCCACGCTCGCCCGCCTCGCCGCCGGCCTCGCCCGCCCCACCACCGGGACCGCCGTGCGCGCCGCGGACTCCCGACCCCTGGCGAAACTCCGCGCCCGCGAGCTCGCCGCCACGGTCGGCACCGTCTTCCAGCAGCCCGAGCACCAGTTCGTCACCGGCTCGGTGCGCGACGAACTGCTCGTCGCGCCCCGTCGGCTCGGCTGGTCCGAGGCCCGTGCGGGCTCCCGCGCCGACGAGCTGCTGGAGGTCCTGCGCCTGGCGCGGCTCGGCCCGGCCAACCCGTTCACGCTGTCCGGCGGGGAGCAACGCCGGCTGTCGGTGGCCACGGCACTGTCGGTCGCCCCGCCGCTGCTCGTCCTCGACGAACCGACGTTCGGACAGGACGCCGCGACCTGGGCCGCGTTGCTGGAGCTGCTCGCCGGTGTCCGGGACGACGGCACCGGCCTGCTGGTCGTCAGCCACGACGTCGCGCTGGTGCAGGCGCTGGCCGACCGGGCGCTCACGATGACGGCCGGCCGGGTGTCCACGGCGGTGAGCGCGTGACGTCCTGGGTGAGCGTCCCGTTCGCCGTCGCGATCGCGCCCACCCGCGCGGCCCGGCTCAACCCGGTGTCCAAGCTGGTCGCGCTGGTCGTGCCGTCGCTGCCCGTGTTGATCACCGGTGACGTGCCCACCGCCGTCGTCCTGCTGGTCGGCGAGGTGATCGCGCTGATGGCCCTGGGCATCGGGCCGCGGACGGTGCTGCGGTACGGCTGGCCGTTCGTGCTCGGGCTCGTCGGGGTCACCGCTGCCAACTGGGTCGCGTCGGGGTCGCTGGACGCCGTCCCGGGCGTCGCCGCCCGGCTGCTCGCCATCGCGCTGCCGGGGCTGCTGCTCGTGCTCTCGACCGAACCGGTCGACCTCGCCGACGCCCTGGTGCAGAAGCTGCACGCCCCCGCACGGTTCGCCTACGGCGCCCTCGCCGCGTTCCGGTTGCTGCCGCTGCTGGGTGAGGAGTGGATGTCGTTGCGCCGCGCCCGCCGGGCCAGGGGCATCGACGCCGGGCGCAACCCGGTCGCGGCCGTCCGCATCCAGGCCGGGTTGCTGTTCGCCGTCCTGGTCGCCGCCATCCGCCGGGCCACGCGGCTGGCGCTGGCGATGGACGCCCGCGGCTTTGGCGCGCGCCCCGACCGCACCTTCGCCCGCACGTCCCGGTTCACCGCGCTCGACACGGTGTTCGTCGGGGGCACGGTGCTGCTGACCGCGGTCGCCGTCGTGGTCGGCCTCTACGCCTGAGCCCTCCCGGGCAGGGTGGCGAGCGCCTGCGATCGCGCGGTCACCAGGTCGTCGTAGGTGCCGTCGCGTTCGGCCCAGCGGTGCATCCGCACGGCGTCGACGAGCACCTCGTGCGGCGTGGGGTCGGCCGCGAGCAGCCGTAGGGCCTCGCTGACGAACTCGTCGAGCGGCAGGGCGCGCGGGTTGGCGGCGGCCACCTCCGGGGTGGTGGCCACCGCCGGCGGCACGAGTTCGGCGACCTCGACCCCGGTGCCGGCCAGCTGGGCGCGCAACGCCTCGCTGTACGCGTGCACCCCGGCCTTCGTCGCCGCGTACGTCGCGAGCAGGGGGAACGGCAGGAAGGCGATGCCCGACGTCACGGTCACGACGGTCCCGCGCCCGCGGGCCAGCAGGTGGGGTGTGAAGGCGTCGATCAGCCGGATGGTGCCGAGCAGGTTGACCTCGACGGTGGTCTGCGCGTCGGCGGCGTGGGCGGGGTCGCGCAGGTCCTCCGGCAGCATCACGCCCGACATCGCCACGAGGGTGTCGAGGTCGGGGTGCGCGGCGAGGACGGCGTCACGCGCGGCGACGACGCCGGCGGGGTCGGTCACGTCCACCACGACGCTGTCGGGGTCGTCCACGGCGCGACGGCCCCCGACCACCACGGTGCTGCCGGCGGCGCGCCACTGACGGGCGAGTTCGCGGCCGATGCCGGAGGTGCCGCCGGCGAGGAAGACGGTGCGGTTGCTGATGTCCATGCCGCCCACCGTCGGCCGTCGTCGTGGTGCCCGGGGAGACCTCGTCGTTGCCGGGTCCTCGCAGGACCCCCCTCCGCGTGCCGTGCCTGCTTAGGCTCGGCGCGTGGCCGACGAGCGTGACAACCCGCTGGGCGCCTACCTCCGCGCCCGGCGCGGGCTGGTCACGCCGGAGCGCGCCGGGCTGCCGGGCGGCTCGACGCGGCGCGTGCCGGGGCTGCGACGCGAGGAGGTCGCGATGCTCGCGGGCATCAGCGCCGACTACTACCTGCGTCTGGAGCGGGGCCGTGACCGGCACCCGTCCGCCCAGGTGCTGACGTCACTGGCGCGGGTGCTCGAGCTCGACGACGCCGAGCGGGAACACCTGCTCCGGCTGGGGACTCCCGCACCACGGCGCCGTCGCGCGGTTCGTCCCGAGCGGGTACCGCCGCGGCTGCAGGGCCTGCTGGCGTCGGTGCAGGTGCCGGCGTTCGTCGAGGGCCGCACGTTCGACGTGCTCGCCGCCAACGACCTCGCCGTGGCGCTCTCACCGCGGCTGCGCCCGGGCCAGAACCGGTTGCGCTCGTTGCTGCTCGATCCGGAGGAGCGGGCGTTCCACCGGGACTGGGAGCGCGCGACGGCCGGGTTCGTCGCGGCGTTGCGGGCCACCGTCGGTGACGACGTCGACGACCCGAAGCTGGTCGAGCTGGTCGGCGAACTCGCCGTCGCCAGCGAAGCGTTCCGGACGCTCTGGGCGCGCCACGACGTCCGGCCGCTGGTCGGCGGGACGGCGTCCGTGGTGCACCCGGAGGTGGGGGAGCTCGAGCTGTTCCGCGAGAAGCTGCCGGTCGACGACCTCCTGCTCGTCCTCTACCACGCCGAACCCGGCAGTCCGAGTGCGGAGAAGCTCGCGATGCTCGCCTCGGCCGTTCAGCGCGCGGAGGACCCGGCTGCGCGGATCTCCTCGTCGAGGTAGTGCTGGAGGCGACGGCCCTCGGGGCCGTGCCGGTCCCGGACCCAGTGCTCGACGACGGTCGCCTGCTGCTCGATCGTGTACGCGCGCCAGGGCGCGGTGGCCGCGCCGATGCCGTAGACGTCCCGGCCCAGGCTGTGCCGGATCTGCGTGACGACGGCCCGCGCCAGCCAGGGCAGCCGGTGCGGGGCGTGGTGGATCTGCCACACGTGGGTGAGTTCGTGCGCGAACAGCGCCGGGTTGGTCCGGACCGGGTCGACGGCGTCCGGCCCGAGGAACACGGTGATCCGCCGCGGGCCGGGGAAGGTGAACGGTCGCCGCTGCAGGCCCAGCGCCGGGCTGAGGCGGATCCGGTCGCGCGGCGGCAGGGTCGGGCCGAACACGTCGAGCGCCCAGGCGTACTCGCCCTCGCGGAGCACCCGGCGGCGGGTGAAGTCGGTCAGCGCGGTCCAGCGGGGCACGGGGTCAGTGTCGTCGCCCCGTGCTTCCCGATCGGGCCGTGTGCGCCGGGGGCGAGATCGGAGTCGCGAGCATCGTGGGGAGCGCCAGCGACCGACGAGCGCAGCCTGAGTGCGCGCGACCCCGGAGCGAACACGGGAGCCGTTGTCAGGGGTCGCTCCTACCCTGGAGTCATGCGCGTCGAGTCCGACATCGTCCCCAGCACGGGGACCTTCCACGTCGTCTCCGAGTTCGAGCCCTCGGGTGACCAGCCGGCCGCTCTCGACGCGTTGGAGAAGCGGGTCCGCGACGGCCAGAAGGACACGGTGCTGCTCGGCGCCACCGGCACCGGCAAGTCGGCGACCACGGCCTGGCTGGTGGAGCGGCTGCAGCGCCCCACGCTGGTCATGGCTCCGAACAAGACCCTGGCCGCCCAGCTGGCCAACGAGCTGCGCGAGATGTTCCCGGAGAACGCGGTCGAGTACTTCGTCTCGTACTACGACTACTACCAGCCCGAGGCGTACATCCCGCAGACCGACACCTACATCGAGAAGGACTCCTCGATCAACGAGGAGGTCGAGCGGCTGCGCCACTCGGCGACCCAGTCGCTGCTGACCCGGCGCGACGTCATCGTGGTGTCGACGGTGTCGTGCATCTACGGCCTGGGCACCCCGCAGGAGTACGTCGACCGGTCGGTGCGGCTGCGCCTCAACCAGGAGATCGGCCGCGAGGACATCCTGCGCCACCTCGTCGACGTCCAGTACTCCCGCAACGATCTCTCCTTCACCCGCGGCACGTTCCGGGTCCGTGGCGACACGCTCGAGATCTTCCCGGTGTACGAGGAGCTCGCGATCCGCGTCGAGATGTTCGGCGACGAGATCGAGCGCCTCTACTACCTGCACCCGCTCACCGGCGAGGTCGTGAAGGAGGTCGAGGAGGTCTTCATCTTCCCGGCCTCGCACTACGTCGCCGGTCCGGAGCGGATGGAACGCGCACTGCGCGGCATCGAGCTCGAACTGGCCGACCGCCTCAACGAGCTCGAGAAGCAGAACAAGCTGCTCGAGGCCCAGCGGCTGCGGATGCGCACCCAGTACGACCTGGAGATGATGCGTCAGGTCGGGTTCTGCTCCGGCATCGAGAACTACTCACGCCACATCGACGGCCGGGCGCCGGGCACCGCCGGGAACTGCCTGCTCGACTACTTCCCCGAGGACTTCCTGCTCGTCATCGACGAGTCCCACGTGACCGTGCCGCAGATCGGCGGCATGTACGAGGGCGACATGTCCCGCAAGCGGATGCTCGTCGACCACGGCTTCCGGCTGCCGAGCGCCACCGACAACCGGCCGTTGAAGTTCGAGGAGTTCCTCGACCGCGTCGGCCAGACCGTCTACCTCTCGGCCACCCCGGGTCCGTGGGAGCTGCGCCGGACCGCCGGCGAGTTCGTCGAGCAGGTCATCCGCCCCACCGGCCTCATCGACCCGGAGATCGTGGTCAAGCCGACGAAGGGCCAGATCGACGACCTGGTCGGCGAGATCCGCGAGCGGGCCGACCGCAACGAGCGCGTGCTGGTCACGACGCTGACCAAGAAGATGTCCGAGGACCTCACCGACTACCTGCTCGACCAGGGAATCCGGGTGCGGTACCTGCACTCCGAGGTCGACACCCTGCGCCGCATCGAGCTGTTGTCGGAGCTGCGGCAGGGCGAGTTCGACGTCCTGGTCGGCATCAACCTGCTCCGCGAGGGCCTCGACCTGCCCGAGGTGTCGCTGGTGGCGATCCTCGACGCCGACAAGGAGGGCTTCCTCCGGTCGGGCACGTCGTTGATCCAGACCATCGGCCGCGCGGCCCGCAACGTGTCGGGCCAGGTGCACATGTACGCGGACAAGATCACGCCGTCGATGGAGCTGGCCATCGACGAGACGAACCGTCGCCGCGACAAGCAGATCGCCTACAACAAGGAGCGGGGTGTCGACCCCCAGCCCCTGCGCAAGCGCATCGCCGACATCACCGACCGGCTCACCCGCGAGGCCGCCGACACCGAAGCGTTGCTCAATGCACCGGTCGGCGGTTCGGGCCGTTCGCAGTCGCGAGGCAAGTCGCCGGTGCCGGGCAAGGCGGGTCGCGGGACGGCCGGCGCGGTGTCGCCGGGTGTCGTGGGCATCGGCAAGAACGCGCAGGGCGGCCTCGACACCTCCGAGATGCCCCGCGCGCAGCTGGCCGATCTCATCCAGCAGCTCAACGACCAGATGCTCGCTGCGGCGCGCGAGTTGCAGTTCGAGGTCGCCGCGCGCATCCGTGACGAGGTCAACGAGCTCAAGAAGGAACTGCGCGGCATGGACGCCGCCGGGGTGAGCTGAGCTGTCGACCGCGCTGAGGTTCGCCGTCCTCGGCGACTCGATCGCCTACGGCCAGGGCGCGTCCCGGCCGGCGGACACGCCGGGCGAGCGGTTGGTCGAGTCGCTCGCCCAGGCCGACATCGCAGCCGAGCTGCGGGTCTTCGCGGTGCCCGGGGCGAGGAGTGACGCGCTCGCCGGGCAGGTCCGGAGCGCGGTGGCCTGGGGCGCAGAGATCGCGCTGATCGTCATCGGTGCCAACGACCTGATCCGGTTCGTGCCGCCGGCGGTCGCGGCCGGTCAGTTGCGGGAGGCGCTCACCGCGCTGCGGGCCGCCGACGTCCAGGTGGTGCTCGCGCCCGCGCCCGACCTCTCGGCCGTGCCGTGGGTGCCCGCGCAGTTCCGCACGCTCGTGCAGACCGGCAGCGGGGTGTTGCGCGCGGCCCAGACCGAGGTTGCGCTCGAGGTCGGTGCGTTGGTGGCCAACGTCCACACCCACACCGCGCCGCGCTTCGGTGCGGAGCCGCGGCTGTTCTCCGCCGACCGCTTCCACCCGTCCAGTGCGGGGTACGCGGTCATCGCCGACGCCCTGGCCCCGGCGGTCCACGCCGCGGCCGCGCGCGCCGGCCGCTGACCGCGCGGACCGGGACGAGCTCCCCGCTGGCAACGCGGTGGGGTCTCCGGCGGTTCCGCCACCGCCCAGGTCGCCACCGCGGCGACCGGGTCCGGAGACACGAACTCCCGGGTGCCCTGGTGGGCGCCCGGGAGTGGGTGTCAGTACGAGGGGGAGAGCGTCAGACGACGCGGACGCCCTCGGCCTGCGGGCCCTTCTGGCCCTGGGTGGTCTCGAACTCGACGCGCTGGTCCTCGTCGAGGCTCTTGTAGCCGTCGGACTGGATCGCGGAGTAGTGGACGAACACGTCCGGGCCGCCGCCGTCGGGGGAGATGAAGCCGAAGCCCTTCTCCGCGTTGAACCACTTCACTGTGCCTTGCGCCATGATGTACTGCCTCTCGAGTGTGCTGGGCGATCCCAGCGCCGTCGCGACGTGCGACGGATCTCAGTCACCTTGCCGGGCCACGACATCGTCCCGGGAAGTTCCGAGCGAGCTGGCTAACCGCCTGTCGACGACGGGGTCCTCTCGGCGAGAGGGACCGACGTCTCCAGCAACCACGTCAAGCGTACCAACCACAGCCGCTCCCGTCGCCCACCCCGGCCCGACACCTCGGCCGCGGCGCGGTGCGGCCCACCGACAGGTCCGTAACATCGGACGGTCAGGACCAGATCCCCACGAGGCGAGGCCCCCCATGCTGCAGGACGCGCCGGCGCGCACGAGCACGGACGACACCGTGATCTCCGAGGCGCGGCGTCGACGCACGTTCGCCGTCATCAGCCACCCCGACGCCGGCAAGTCGACGCTCACCGAGGCGCTCGTGCTGCACGCCAGCGCGATCAGCTCGGCGGGTGCGGTGCACGGCAAGGGCGGGCGCCGGGGCGTGACGTCGGACTTCCTCGCGATGGAACAGGCCCGCGGCATCTCCATCACCTCCGCGGTCATGCAGTTCTCGTTCCGCGATGCCGTGATCAACCTGCTCGACACCCCGGGCCACGCCGACTTCTCCGAGGACACCTACCGGGTGCTGACCGCCGTCGACTCCGCGATCATGCTGCTCGACGCCGCCAAGGGACTCGAACCGCAGACCCTGCGCCTGTTCGACGTCTGCCGGGCGCGGGGCGTCCCGGTCATCACCTTCGTCAACAAGTGGGACCGCCCCGGTCGCGAGCCCTACGAACTGCTCGACGAGATCGAGCAGCGCATCGGGCTCAAGCCCATGCCGCTGACCTGGCCGGTGGGCGAGGCCGGCGACTTCCGCGGTGTCGTCGACGTCGACGAGGGCCGCTACCACCGCTACACCCGGGCCGAGGGCGGCGCGGCCGCGGCCACCGACGAGGTGTTGACGCTGGCCGAGGCCGCCGAGGCCGAACCGGACACCTGGCCGCAGGCCGCGGACGAACTCGAACTGCTCGACGCCATCGGGGCCGGCTTCGACGACGCCGCGTACCGCTCGGGCAAGGCCACCCCGGTGCTGTTCGGGGCCGCGTTGACCAACTTCGGGGTCGGACGGCTGCTCGACGCCGTGGTCGACCTCGCACCGGCGCCCGCCCCGCGGTCGGCGGGCATCGACGAGTCGCCGCGCCCGCTCGACGCGCCGTTCGCCGCGCAGGTGTTCAAGGTCCAGGCCGGCACCAACAAGGCCCACCGCGACCGGACGGCGTACATCCGCATCTGGTCGGGTCGGTTCGAACGTGGCGAGCCCGTCGTGCACGCCGGCACCGGCAAGCCGATGGTCACGAAGTACGCGCACACCAGCTTCGGGCAGGACCGGCACACGGCCGACCTCGCGTTCCCGGGCGACGTCGTCGGGTTGGTGAACGCCAACGGTCTGCGGGTCGGCGACACCCTGTACGCCGCCGACCCCGTCACCTACCCGCCGCTGACGTTGTTCGCGCCCGAGCACTTCGCGGTCATCGAGGCCACGGACCGCAGCCGCAGCAAGCAGTTCCGTCGCGGCATCGTGCAACTGGCGGAGGAGGGCGCGATCCAACTGTTGCACTCCGAACGCCGGGGCGAGCACGCCCCGGTCCTCGGCGCGGTGGGTCAGATGCAGTTCGAGGTCGTCACCGCCCGCCTCGAGGGCGAGTACGGCGCCGCCACCCGGCTGACCCACCTGCCGTACACCGTGGTCCGCGAGATCGCCGCGGAGGACGCGCCGTTGTTCTCCTCGCGCTCGGACAGCGAAGCCCTGGTCAACGTCGTCGACGGCCGTCACCTCGCGGTGTTCGTCGCCTCGTGGGACCTGCGGGCGTTCGCGAACCTCAACCCCGACGTCGTCCTCACCCCGTTGGTCGCGTCCGGGGAGGCCTGAGCCGGATGGGCGTCCTCGCGCTCGTGATCCTGGTGGCGTTCACGGTCGTGGGGCTCGGGATCATCGGGTACGCCCTGCTCGAGCGTCGCTGGGTGGGGGAGTTCGCCGGCCGCGCCCTCACGGTGCCCGCCACCGTCGAACGGCTGAAGGCCACGTCCTCGGCCCGGTCCTCGCGGCCCGGCCCGGTGGTCCTGCGGTACCGCGCCGTGGTGACGTTCCGGCGGACCGGCGGCGCGGTGCAGCGGGCGACGACCCGGTGGCCGACGACGACCCGGCCTGCGGTCGGCAGCACGATCCCCGTGCGGTACGACCCGGTCCGCCCGAAGCGGGTCGTCCCCGCCGCGGGGGAAGGCAGCGCACCGCCGTCGACAGCTCTGGTGGTGACGGTTGGGGTGGTCGCGATCGTGTTCGGCTGGGTGGTGTCGAGCGTCCTGCGCGCGATCGCCTGATCCTCGGCTCGCGTGGTGGGCACGCTGTCGGTGACACACGGTCGTCGAGCCGGCGGCGGACCGCGAGCCGGAAGGCCCCGCCCATGCCGTCAACCCCGTCCCGTCCGTCCGCTCCGTCCGACCACGTCACCGTCACCCACATCGGGACCGCGACGATGTTGTTGCGGTTCGGGTCGTTCACGGTGCTCACCGACCCGAACTTCCTGCACCGCGGTCAACGGGCGTACCTCGGCTACGGACTCACCAGCCGCCGTCTCACCGAGCCGACGATGCAACCGGCCGACCTCCCGCCGCTCGACCTGGTCGTGCTCTCCCACCTGCACGGAGACCACTGGGACCGGGTGGCCCGTCACGGCCTCGACCACGAGCTCCCGATCTGGACCACCGCTGAAGCGGAGAAACGCCTGCACGAGCAGGGTTTCCGCAACGCCGCCCGGGTCGAGGAGTGGGACAGCCGCACCCTGCGTCACGGTCCGGAGTCGTTGACCGTCACGGCCACGCCGGGCGCTCACGCCCGCGGGCTGGTGCGCCACCTGCTGCCGCCGGTGATGGGGTCGGTGCTGCAGTACCGCGCCACCCCCGACGCCCCGCCGGCGGTCACGCTCTACATCACCGGCGACACGCTGCTCATCGACGCGTTGCGCGAGGTCCCGCGTCGGTTCCCCGATCTCGACGTCGCGGTCCTGCACCTCGGCGGGACCACGTTGCCCGGCGGCCTGCTGGTCACCATGGACGCGAGGCAGGGTGCGGACCTGGTGGAACGGCTCCCGGCCACGACGACCTCGGTGCCCATCCACAACGACGACTACACGGTGTTCAAGAGCCCGCGCTCGGCGTTCGTCGAGGAGGTGACCCGCCGCGGTCTCGCCGACCGGGTGACGCTGCTCGAACCCGGTGTCGCGACGCCGCTGCCCGGTGCGTGACGGCTCAGACCGCCGCGCGGACCGGTTCGGCGCCCTCGAGCCGGACCGCGGTGAGGGCGGCGGCCACCGCGCCCAGCGCCTCGGCGCGCGGGCCGAGCCGGCCGGGGCGGACGGTGGGGACCAGGTCGGTGGCCGGTGACGTGGTGCGGGCGAGGCCCTCGCGGACTCCGGTCAGCAGGGCGGCCCCGGTCTGTGCGAGCGTGCCGCCCACCACCACCGCGCCCGGGTTGAGCAGGGTGCACACACCGGCGAGCGCCACGCCGACGGCCCGGCCGGCGTCGTGGACCAGCCGCACGACGGCCGGGTCGCCCGCGGCCGCGAGGCGGAGCAGGTCGGCGAACGAGGACGACGCGCCGTACACCGGGGCGAGGGCGGTGGTCAGGGCGCGGGAGCCGACCACGGTCTCCAGGCACCCGCGCCCGCCGCAACGACACACCGCGCCGTCGGGGTCGACCGTCACGTGGCCGAGTTCGCCCGCAGCGCCGGTCTCGCCCTGGTAGAGCCGACCGCCGAGGACGAGGCCGGCGCCGACACCCTCGGAGACCATGGCGTAGACGAGGTTGTCGGTGCCGTCACCGGTGCCGTGTCGCCACTCGGCGAGGGCTCCGAGCGTCGCGTCGTTGCCGACGTACACCGGGAGTCCGGTCCGGTGGCCGAGCCGGGCCGCGATGTCGATCTCGCCCCAGTCGGCGAGTACCGGTGTCGTGGGCAGCGGCGTGCCGAGCAGGGCCGGAGCGGCCACGGCGACCCCCACCCCGAGGACGGCCCGGTGGGACAGCCCCAGCTCGGCCACCAGGTCCAGACCGGTGTCGGCGACGTACTCCAGGGTGTCGGCCGGGCGGTGGTCGACGTCGATCTCCTCGGTGCGTTCGGCCAGCACGGCCCCGTCGAGCGCCGCGACCAGCACGCGGACGTCGCCGTGGGCGAGGTGGATGCCGACCACGGCGCCCAGGTCGGGGTTCAGGGTCAACTCGGTGGTCGGACGCCCACCCGCCCGGCCGGAGGGGCGTACCCCGGGGCGGGTCACGAGCACGCCGTCGTCGAGCAGGCGCGCCACCACCCCGGAGACCGTGGCGTTCGACAGCCCGGTCGCGTCGACCAGGTCCCGCCGGGTGACCGGGCGGCCGGCGCGGACGACGTCGAGGACCGCGCGCCGGTGGCGGTGCAGGGGTCGGCTCACGGAGCTGACCGTAGCCGCGGTTCGGACTGGACCTGAACGAACCGACGGAAGTCCGAACGTCCGAGGTCGTTGACCTGACAAAACTGGCGCTCCTACGGTGAGGGCTTCCCGGATCGGACATCCACGGCATTTGCCGCGTCTCGGTCCGGGTCCCCATCCCTCGACACATGGAGGTGTCGGCATGCGTACGCCCCTCAGGATCACCACCGTGGCCACCGCCGCGGTCGCCGCGGCCGCTCTCGTCGGCCCGCTCGCGCCCAGCGCCGCCGCGGCTACCCCCACCGGCGCCGCGGCCACCGGCGTCTACACCGACCTGTTCGCCCAGGCGGGCTACAGCAACCAGGCCGTCAACGCCAAGCTCGACGCCGCGGTCCAGCAGCTGTTCCACGGCGCGCCGGGCACCGCGCCGGACTACTTCGACGGTCAGACGATCCTCTACCACCCGAGCCCGGGCATGGCCTACGTGACCGACGTGGCCAACCACGACGTCCGCACCGAGGGCATCGGGTACGCGATGATGATCGCGCTGCAGGTCGGCGACAAGTCCGACTTCAACGGCCTCTGGAACTTCGCCAAGACGTACATGCAGATCAAGACCGGACCGGAGCAGAACTTCTTCGCCTGGCACGTGAAGACCGACGGCAGTGCGCTCGACCAGGGCGTCGCTCCCGACGGTGACCAGTGGATCGCCGCGGCGCTCGCGTTCGCCTCGGCGCGCTGGGGCAACGGGACCGGCAAGCTGGACTACAAGGCGCAGTCCCGGGCGATCCTGCACGCGATGTGGCACCAGTCCGACACCGGCGGCGTCGACATGTTCGACCGCACCACCTACCTGCCGACGTTCTCGCCGCCGTGGGCCGTCGCCTACAGCGACCCGTCGTACGCGCTGCCGGCGTTCTACCGGACCTTCGCCGCGATCGACCCGACCGATGCCGACCTGTGGAACCACGCGGTCGTCGCGGGCGAGCAGCTGCTGCAGAACGCCCACAACGTCGCCACCGGTCTGACCCCGGACTACGCGAACTTCGACGGCTCCCCGCACTTCAACCCGGGGGAGACGCCGAGCGACGACAGCTACACCCACAACTTCCAGGAAGACGCCTGGCGCGCCATCGCGAACACCAACCTCGACGCCGACTGGTACGGCGTGAAGAGCTGGCAGAGGCAGTACTCGAACCAGCTGGAGTCGTTCTTCGTCAAGCGAGGTGTCAGCAGCTACGTCAGCCGGTACCACCTCGACGGCACGCCGCTCGCCACCGGACAGAACACCTACGAGCCGGCGCACGCCCAGGGCCTGGTGGCGATGAACTCCACCTCGGCCATGACGTCGACGAACGCCCACCGCATGGACTTCGTCCGCGACTTCTGGAACACCGCCGTGCCGTCGGGCCGCGCCCGGTACTACGACGGGATGCTCTACCTGCTCGGCATGCTCTACGACAGCGGCAAGTTCAAGGTCTGGACGGCGCCCGCCGCCTCCTGATCCCGCAGGTCCCGGCACCGCAGGCGTGACGTCGTCCGCCTACGGTGCCGACCTGTCTCTTCCGCGGGAGAAGGCCGGTGTTCGAGCGACCAGGGTGGTACGTCCGGATCTGGGGCGGGCTCGGAACGCCGGCGACCGGCGTCGCGCAACCGTCGCGCACGGGGGAGGTGGTCGCACGCGAGCGGGTGTGACAGCGTCGCGGCTCCCGTTCCCCTCACCTCGGAAGAGGTCTGATGCGTCGCATCCTCGTCCCCCTGACCGTCCTCGCCCTCCCCGCCGCGGTGCTGGTCGCCGCCGGCTCGGCCAGCGCAGCAGGCGCTGACACGCTGACCTCGGGCGCCAGCCTGAGCAACAACCAGCAGATCAGCGCCGCGAACCACTACCGGCTCACGATGGGCAGCGACGGCAACGCCGTGGTCCGCAACCCCTCCGGCGCGGCCGTCTGGGTCTCGGGCACCCAGGGTCACCCTGGCGCCAAGCTCACCATGCAGACCGACGGCAACCTGGTCATCCGCGCCACGAACGGCGTGGCGATCTGGGTCAACAACCGGCGCGCGTCCACTCCGCACCTGACCATCCAGAGCGACGGGAACCTCGTCGAGCGCAGTGGTTCCGGCGTCGCGGTCTGGGCGACCGGCGTGCCGAAGCCGAAGCCGCCGGCACAGCCCGGGCCCTCGGGCGCCACGTTGCCCAGCAACGGGCGGATGACCAGCAACCAGGCGCTCCGGACCACCAACGGCTACACGTTCACCGTGCAGTCCGACGGCAACCTGGTGCTGCGCGCCGGGACACGCGCCTACCGGACCTTCGGCGGCCCCGGTCACCCGAACCCGAGCCTCGTGCTGCAGACCGACGGCAACCTCGTGGCCCGCACCGCGGCGGGTGCCGCGTACTGGGTCACGAACACCGCCGGCCGCGGCGCGGTGCGCCTCGTGCTCGGCAACGACGGCAACCTGGTGCTCTACACGGCGTCCGGTGTCGCGGTGTGGCAGTCCGGCAAGGACGCCGGCGCGACACCTCCGCCTCCGCCTGGCGTCCAGTACGGGATCATCCCCGGCGCGTATTGCACGCCGCCGAACGCGGTTGGGTACAGCAAAGCAGGCAACCGGTACGTCTGCTCGTACTACAGCACCGATGGGCGCTATCACTGGAAGCGCGCCTGACCTCCAGGCTTGAACAGTTGCTTCGTGCAACGGTGGCGCCGCCGGGTCGTGAACACGACCCGGCGGCGTTGCCGTCTGTCAGGAGGAGACCGACCGTCGGATCAGCTCGAGGGCGGTCGCGGTGCCGATCTGCACCGGGCTCGGCGACGAGGCCGGGAGCTCGGACGGCGGCGCGGAGGCCGGCGTGGTGTCCTCGGTGAGGTCGGTGGTGGTGACGGGTGACACGGCTGACCTCCGTGGGTGCGAGGGATGTCTGCAGCGGTCGTCGTCGACCGTCGCTCCTGGTGGTCATGCCCGACCCTGAACGCGTTCAACCCCGATGCGTCCGGCCCTGATCAGAGCGGAACGGCCTGCACCACGACGTTGTCCCGGTACTCGTCGTCCGACCGGTCGAACGGGCCGCCGCACGAGACGACGACGAGTCGGGGCGGGCCGTCCGTGGCGAACAACGACACGGGCAGCGGCTCGCCCTTGCCGTGGTACTCGAGACTCGTGACCTGGTAGGTCACCTCGGAACCGTTGTTGCCTGCAACGGTGATGCGGTCGCCGGCACGCGCGTGCACCAGCCGGTACAACGAGCCCGGACCGCTGGGCCCGTCGACGTGGCCGACGATGACGGTCGTGCCGCGGGTGGAGTGCGCGAGTGACCCGGCGCTCCACCACCCGACCCGGGACGTGTCATCGGGCGGGTTCAGCACGCCACCCGTCGTCAACACCGGATCCACCGCGGCGTGGACGTGGAACGCCGTGAAGGTCACCGACGTGGGAACGAAGGGCGCGACCGGAAGGGATGTCACCGGCGGGGTGGGAGACGACGGCGCCGACACCGTTGTCGACGCCATCGCCGGCTCGGACGGCCCACCCGCGGGGGACTGGGCCGGCGGGGTGGCGGCGAAGGACGGCGGCAGTCGCCGCGACGTCACGAGCAGCCCCGTGCCGACGGCCAGAGCGACCACGCCCGCGAGCACGACACACCACCACCCCCGGCCGACGCGACGGCGCCGTCCGGGGGCGGTGGTGGGGTCAGGGGTGGGGTCGGTGGTCACGCCGGTCAGGCGGTGACCCGACGCCGACGCGCCACGAGGAAACCGCCGGCGCCCACGAGTGCGACGCCGCCCACGACGACGAGACCGACGGCCACGCCCTCGGTGGTGCCGGACGTCGTGGCGGCCTGGCCACCCGTGCCGGCCGGGACGCTGCCGGGCGTGCCACCGAGGGCGGTCACCGCCGACTGCGCCATCTGCAGGTGCATGGTGACCACCGGCTTGTAGGAGGTGGCGTAGCTCTTCACGGACGGGTCGCTGCCACCGGACAGTTCGGTGTCGGTGTCGCTCAGCGAGAGCTGGTGACCCGCGACCTGGATCTGCGCGTAGGTGACGTCGAAGGCCGAGCCGGACGCCGCCTGCAACTGGGCGGCCTGGGCCTGCTGGGTGCTGTTCGGCGCGGTCGGCAGCGTGACACCGAGCGCCTTCGCCACGGCGAGCACCTTGGTCTGGGCGGCCTTGTGGTCGTTCACGGTCATGGTGGCGAGGTCACGGACCTCGCTCGTCGTGGCCTTCTGCAGGGCCAGGGTGCCGATGGTGATCTCGGCGAGGTTGGTCTGTTCGTTCGCGACCAGGAAGGTGCCGTCGACCTGGTTCGGCGCGGCGGACGCCGGTGCGGCACCGAACGCGAGGGTGGCGCCGGCCGTCAGGGCCAGAACGGCACCGGCGGACAGCAGAGAGGTGGTGGGACGGGACACGTCGGGCTCCAGGGAATGCCGGGCGGCAGGGGTCTACGCCGTCGGGGTGCATCGCGGCGCGAGAGGCACTCGGGAGACTCATGCCCCGCCCACCGGGGGGCTCGAACATGTTCAAACATCAAGATCGCGCCAACACCGCCGCGCTCCTCAGAGTTCGGCGCGCAGCACCGCCGCCGCGCCGGCCATGGCCTGCATCTTGCCGAAGGCCGTCGCGCGGGGCAGGTACTTCATCCCGCAGTCGGTCCCGATGACCAGCTGCTCCGGGCCCTTGAACGGGAAGGCGCGGCGGACCCGGGCGGCGACGGTCTCGACCGACTCGACCGACGGGTCCGAGAGATCGACGACGCCCAGGATGATCGTCTTGTCGGCGAGGTCGGAGAGCACGCCGAGGTCGAGGCCGGACTGCGCCGTCTCGATCGAGATCTGGTCGGCGCTGCAGCCCGCGAGCTCCGGCAGGAACGAGTACCCCTCCGGGCGCTCGTGGATGATCGCGGCGTAGCCGAAGCAGATGTGGACGGCGGTCGTGCCGGTCACGCCCTCGAGCGCCGCGTCGAGTGCCGCCAGGCCGTAGGCGCGGGCCGCCTCGGGGCGGGCCTGCATGTACGGCTCGTCGATCTGGACGATGTCGGCGCCGGCCGCGTGCAGGTCCTTGATCTCGGCGTTGACGGCGGCGGCGTAGTCCATCGCGGCCGACTCGAGGTCGGGGTAGTGGTCGTTCTGCGCCTGCTGGCTCATGGTGAACGGGCCCGGCACCGTCATCTTCACGACGTGGTCGGTGTGCGCCCGCAGGAACCGGACGTCGTCGACCTCGATGGGGTGCGTGCGCCGGATCGGGCCGGCGATGCGCGGCACCGGGTTGGGGTGACCGCTGCGGTCGAGCGCCGTGCCCGGGTTGTCGACGTCGACGCCCTCGAGCGCGGTCGCGAAGTGGTTCGAGTACGACTCCCGCCGGATCTCACCGTCGGTGAGGATGTCGAGTCCGGCGTCGGTCTGGGCCTGGATCGCCAACCGGGTCGCGTCGTCCTGCGCCTCGGCGAGGTGTTCGGGCTCGATGCGCCAGAGCTCGCGGGCGCGCACCCGCGGCGGGAACCGACCGGCGAGCTTCGAGCGGTCGATGAGCCACTCCGGCTGGGCGTAGCTGCCGACCAGGCTGGTGGGGAGCAGTGGCAGCGTCACTCCGACGCCTCCGCCGCGTGGTGGCGATCGGCGCTGCCCTCGTAGTCGGTGTACGTGTACGGGTTGGGGATCCGCTCCGTGGCGGGCACCTCCGGCGCCATGCTCTCGGCCCACGTGTCCTCGCCCATCGTCGACCGCGCGTACTCGACGGTCTCGGCGACGGCGGTGCGCGCGGCCGCGAGGTGGTTCCCGACGAGTCGGTGGGCGTGCTTCACGACCCGGCCGTCGACGAGCACGGTGTCGACGTCGCCGCGGCCGGCCTGGTAGACGACCGAGCCGTAGGGATGCAGCACCGGGAACATCGCCGGGTCGTTCTCGTTCCGGATCAGCACCAGGTCGGCCTGCTTGCCCACGGTGACCGAGCCGATCCGGTCCTCCAGGCCGAGCGCCCGCGCCCCGCCGATGGTGGCGTGTTCGACGACGTCCTTCGCCCGCAACGCGTTGTGGGTGACGGTCTCGCCGCGGGCGTGGGCCTCGAGGTGCTCACGCGAACGGTCGGCCGACAACGTGGCCCGCATGGCACTGAACAGGTCGGCGCTCCACCACACGCTGGTGTCCATGGACAGCGAGATCGGGATGCCGTGCTTGCGCAGCGCCCAGGTCGACGGGTAGCCCTGACCCGCGCTCTGCTCACTCTCGGTCGACACCGAGGCCGTGCCGCCCGTCGCGGCGATGCGCTGGTAGGAGTCCTCGGACAGCGTCGAGGCGTGGACGTAGGTGACGTCCGGCGTCATGAACCCGCCCTCGTACATGAGGCGGATGCTGTCGTCGTTGGTCGCGCCCCAGACACCGGCGTGGGTCGTCACGCGCAGCCCCAGTTCGCGGGCGGCCTCGAACGCACCCCTCTCCGGGAACGCGGGGTCGCCGGTGACGTCGAACGCCAACTGGAAGCCGAGCAGGTCGGTGGCGCCGTCGATGCGCGCCCGGGCGAAGGCGCGGAAGTCGGGGGAGTTGGTCCACTCCCACGGCGCGCCGAGCAGGTTCCCGTAGGCCAGGACGGAGCGGCCGGGCGAGTTCGCCAGCGCGTCGAAAGCGGCTTCGCCGTGCTCGACGGTCTGCAGACCGTGCGACCAGTCGACTGAGGTCGTGACGCCGGCGTCGACCGCCTCGACACCGGAGAGCAGGTTGCCCGCAGCGATGTCCTCGGGCCGGAAGATCTTGCCCCAGCTCAGGTAGTAGAAGACGAAGTACTGCGTCAGGGTCCAGTCGGCACCGAGGCCGCGCAATGCGGTCTGCCACATGTGGCGGTGGGTGTCGATCATGCCGGGCATGAGGATGCCGCCCGCGGCGTCGATCTCGACCGCGCCCTCGGGCACCTCGAGGCGGGGGCCGACGGCCTCGATGCGCGAGCCGACGACCAGGACATCGGTGTGCTCGAGCACCCCGGCGGAATCCATCGTCAGCACGGTCGCGTCGCGGAACACGAGCGGGCGACCGTTGTTCACGGCATCGATCTGATCGGGGTTCATGAGCTCGCACCTCTGCGGAGTCGTCGGGAGAGGGTCTCGGAACGGTCGGCCACCGTGAGGAGCAGGCCGCCGAACAGACCGATGTTCTTGGTGAACTGCAGCCGCTGCAGCTTGCGTTGCACCGGGTCCTCGTGCCGCCAGAAGGCGTGACCACCAACTGTTGTCGGCAGCAACGATCCCATCAGGACGAGCGCCGCCGGTCGGGCGTGGAACCCGGTGGCCAGGGCGGTGCCGGCCGCGACCTGCACCGCGGCGTTGGCGCGGACGAGGTGGACGTCCGGCGGCACCGGCAACGGGGCGGCCGACCGCGCGGCGTCGAACAGCCACCCGGCGGTGTTGGTCGGCTTCTCCGGGTGGAGGACGACGTCGCTGCCGGCGAACACGAAGACCCAGCCGAGCGCGGCGCGTCCAGCCGTACGCAGGAGGTTCACGAGGCGGCCGCCGTGCTGCCGGGGACCGTGCCGAGGACCGAGGTGAGGACGTCCCGCAACCAGGTGCGGGCGTCGACACCACCCTCGGGGGATCCGGGCGCGCCCACGTGACGGGCGGCGACGTACAGGTCGGGCCGCACGAGGAGCACGCCGGCGTCGCTGATCTCACGCAGCTCCGCCCAGGTGCCGTAGGGGTCGTCGTGCGACTGCCCGGGACCGATCGACACGATGTCGATCGGCACACCCGTCTCCGCGCTGAACTCGGCTGCGGCGTCGATCCACGGCTGCCCGCCGATACCGGTCCACAGGCTGAACCGGCCGTGACCCGCGAGGTCGAGGGTCGACACCCGCCGACCCGCGCGGGTGACCCACGTGTGCGGCAGCTTCGCACCGGGCCAGGTGGTCGGCTGCGCGTAGAGCTCGGGATCGCGTCGGAACGGCGGCATCTCGGTGCCGTCGGGCACGACAGCCGTCGACGCGTACCGGTGGTTGTGCTCCACCCCGTGCGCGTCGAACTCGTACGCCTTGTAGGCGATGGCCTCGCGCAGGCGCTCGCGGATCTTCTCGCCCTCCGGTCCGGGCTCACGACGTTTCGCCAACTGCCGCTGCAGGTTCTCGACGTCGGTGGTGTCGTCGACGTCGAGGGCGGCGATGATCCGGCCGGTGTCGGCGATGCTCTGGTTGGCGCGGGTGACGATCTGGCGGGCGACCGGCGCCCGCTCGGCGTCGTAGGAGTCCAGCAGGCTCGGCGCGGCGTGGCCCGCGACGACGTGGTGCAGCTTCCACGCCAGGTTGTAGGCGTCCTGGATGGAGGTGTTGGAGCCCAGGCCGTTGGTCGGTGGGTGCCGGTGGACGGCGTCGCCGGCGCAGAACACGCGACCGGAGGCGAGGGTCGTCGCGAAGTGGTGGTTGACCGTCCACGGCGACGTCGAGGTCACGCGCATCTCGAAGTCGTCGGTCCCGACGAGTGCGACGGCCAGTTCCCGCACGAACTCGTCGGTGAACTCGGGCGGGCCGGCGGCGACCTCGTAGCCCCACATGAGCATCCACTCGGTCCACGGCTTGATCATCCGCAGCACGCCGAGTCCGACGCCTTCCTTCTCGGCGCCCGGCTGCACCATCCAGTACAGGACGGACGGCCGGTACTCGACGAAGCGTGAGAGGTCGGCCTCGAAGATGATGCCGAGGGCACCGCCGACGGCACCTGGTCCCTCGAACGGCAGACCGAGGTCGGCCGCGACCTTGCTGCGCGCGCCGTCGGCGCCGACGAGGTACTTGCTGCGCACGCTGTACTCGGCGCCGGTCAACCGGTCGCGGACCTGGGTGGTCACGCCGTCGGCGTCCTGGACGTGGGAGAGGTACTCGGTGTCGAACCGCACCTTCGCACCGCGGGCCTGCGCGGCCTGCATCAGCACGGGTTCGGTGATCGTCTGGGGCGCGTCGAGCATCGTGCACGGGCTCTGCAGCTCGTAGTCGGCGTGGCGCACGGTGTCGGTGCCCCACGACGGGATGCGACCGAGTTCCTCGCCGGCCAGGCTCGTGCAGAACGTGGTGTTGCCCATCCACTCCCACGGCGTGGCCTCGCGCATGAGGCGGTCCTCGAGACCCATGTCGCGCAGGGTCTCCATCGTGCGCTGGTTCGTGATGTGCGCGCGGGGGGTGTCGGACAGCGAGCCGTACTTGGTGATGAGCACGGTGCGGGTGCCGTAGGTGGCGAGGAACAACGCGGTGGCGGCGCCGGCCGGACCGGATCCGACCACGAGGACGTCGGTGTCGACCGTGGGTGTGCTCATGCCGTGCGACCTCCGGGAGCGGCGTGGTTCACGTGGTGATGTCGGGGTAGGGCAGCGTGACGTGGCTCAGCTTGGCGGCGTAGTCCAACTGCATCGCCAGCGGCTCGTCGTGGTCGCGTTCGAACATCGCGATCCACAGCGTGAGCGTGAGGAACGGGTGGGCACCCAGGTCGAACAGGGCGACGTGGTCGTGCGCGGCGAGTGCGGTGCGCTCGGCGTCGGTGAACTCCAGCCACGTGCTGGCCTCGGCGTCGACCGCGTTCAACAGGACGTTGGCCCGCTCGGCCTCCCACCAGGCGACGGTTCCGGCCGGGTCCTCGCGGTACCGCTCGACCAGGTCGGGGTCACGGTCGACGGTGAACAGGAACTTGTTCAGCAGGTACCTGCTCACGCGTCCACCCCGTTCGGGTACCAGGTGAAGTACGCCTCCATCGTGTGGAACAGGTCGAGGTTGTCGGCGTAGTCGGCCTTGGCGTAGCCGGCGATCCCCATCATGAGCATGAAGTCCATGAACCCGTGCGTGGCGTTGCCCGGCGCGTGCAGGCTGTCCAACGTCACGCCCGCGAGACAACCGTCGATGTCACCGGCCGCGATCCACTCGACGGCCCGGGCGTCGAACTCCGGGTCGGGGCCGTGCTCGCCGAACTGGCGGGGACCGCCGAGTTCGAGCGAGAGGTGACCGGTGCCGATGACGGCGACACGCAGGTCGGACGGCCAGGCGTCGATCATCTCGCGGATGGCCTGTCCGAGCTTGACGAACCGTTCGGGGCGGGGGAGCGGCGGCGCGAAGATGTTCGTGTAGATCGGCACGATCGGCAGGTCGTTCTGCGGGCGGACCGTGAAGATCGGGCAGGTGATCGAGTGGTCGATCCGCAGTTCGTTGGAGAAGGCGAGGTCGAAGCCCTTGTCCAGGCCCTCGCGCAGCATGTGGGCCGAGAGCTCTTCGTGCCCACGCAGGCGCAGCTTCGGCAGGCCGAACTCGCGTTCCTCGTTGTACCAGTTGGCGTCGTAGAACGGAGCCTTGCCGACCAGGAACTGCGGCATGTTGTCCAACCACAGCTGGTGGAAGTGGTCGGAGCCGACCATGACCAGGACGTCGGGACGCGACCGGGTCAACGTCTCGCGGTAGGCCGTCACCTTGCGCACCCACTCGGCCGCGAACGGCGGCGCCTCGTCGGGCGGCAGCTGACTGGTCTTGTAGAAGAACGGGTGGTGCGTGGTCGCGAGGATCGCGACGAGCTTCGCCATGCGTTGCCTGCTCCCGGGTGCGTGTGCACTTCGTACAGCTGTCCGTCTAGCGGCCGACAGTCGAACGATGCTTCACTACGCGGACCACGTCAAGACTCTGCCGCAGAATCGCCCCACACCGCCCGGGAGGACCACGATGGCCGGACGAGGCACCGGGCCGGACTTCGTCGAGGCCCTCGCCCGCGGCCTCGACGTGCTCGCGGGCTTCGACCGGAACCGGCCGACGATGACCTTGACCGAGGTCGCGGCCACGGCCGGTCTCGCCCGGCCCACCGCCCGCCGGCTGCTGCTCACGCTCGCGGAGCTCGGGTACGTCCGCACCGACGGATCCAGCTTCGCGCTCACGCCCCGGGTGCTCTCGCTGGGCATGGCCTACGTGTCGTCGACCGGCCTCTGGGACATCGCCCGGCCGCACCTGGAGACGCTCGTCGCCCGCACGAACGAGTCGTCGTCGATGACGCAGTTGGACGGCTCCGACATCGTCTACGTCGCCCGGGTCTCGGTACCCAAGCTCATCGCGCTGCGGGTCGAGATCGGCACGAAGTTCCCTGCCGCACGCACTTCCCAGGGCAAGGTGCTGCTGGCCGCGCTCCCACCCGACGAACTGGCCGCCACCCTCGCCACACCCAGCCGGGCCGGCCTCGACGACGTGCTCCACAAGCCCACCGGTGACCTCGACGAGGAGTTGGCCGTGGTCCGCGCCCGCGGCTGGGCCCTGGCCGACGAGGAGCTCGCGCGCGGGGTCCGGTCGGTCGCGGTACCGGTCCGCGACGGCCGGGGCCGCGTGCGCGCCGCCGTCAACGTCACCGTCCACGCCGCCGAGACACCGGTGGAGACCCTCGTCGACCACCACCTGCCGCTGCTGCTGCGGGCCGCGGGCGACATCAGCGCCGAGTGGGCCCTGTGGCAGTCACGCCCGCACGTCGAGGTCGGGGCGGCGCGCGACGGCACGGCCGCGGCCGGCTGACCGGAGGTTGACAGTCCGCCGGTCCGGCGACGACAGTGGCGGACGAATGTCCGTCTGACGGTTGGAGCCTGCGTGACGAGTCCTGGGAACGCCACTGCCGGCCCGCTGGCGGGGATCGTGGTGGCCGACTTCTCGCGGGTCCTCGCGGGTCCGTACTGCACCATGCTGCTGGCCGACCTCGGGGCCGACGTGGTGAAGGTCGAGTCGCCCGCGGGCGACGACACCCGGCACTGGGTCCCGCCGCTGCGCGGCGACGTCGGGACGTACTACCTGGCGATCAACCGCAACAAGCGTTCGATCGTCCTCGACCTCAAGGACCCGGCCGACGTCGAGGTCGCCCACGCGCTGTCGGCGCGCGCCGACGTCATGATCCAGAACTTCAAGCCCGGTGGGCTGAAGCGGTTCGGCCTCGACTACGAATCCGTTGCACAGCGCAACGCTGCCTCGATCTACTGCTCGATCAGCGGTTTCGGAGCCGGCCAGGGTGCCTCTCTGCCCGGCTACGACCTGCTGGTGCAGGCCGTCTCGGGCCTGATGAGCCTGACCGGGTCGCCCGACGGCCCGCCCTACCGCGCCGGCATCTCGGTGTTCGATGTCATGACCGGCCTGCACTCAGCCATCGGGATCCTCGCCGCGCTCCACCACCGGGACGCCACCGGGAAGGGTCAGCACATCGAGACCAACCTGCTGAGTTCGGCGATGTCGTCGTTGGTGAACCAGACCGAGGCGTACGTCGCGGGCGATGTCGTCCCGCACCGCATGGGCAACGCCCACCTCTCGCTGTTCCCGTACGAGCCGCTGCCCACCGGGGACGGCGAGATCATCGTCATCGCGGGCAACGACAGCCAGTACCGCAAGCTCGCGGCGGCGCTCGAGATCCCCGAGACGGCCGACGACCCGCGCTTCGCCACCGTGCAGGCCCGCAACGACCACCGCGAGGAACTACGTCCGCTCCTGCTCGAACGCCTCGCGACCAGGTCGGCCCAGGAGTGGTTCGACGTGCTGACGGCCGCGGGCATCCCGTGCGGTCCGATCAACGACATCCGCGGCGGGGTCGAGATGGCGACCTCGCTGGGCCTCGAACCGGTCGTCGAGATCGACGGCGTGCCCACCGTGCGCAACCCGATCCGGATGTCGGCAACGCCCGCGCGGTACGACCTCGCGCCACCCGCGCTCGACGAACACGGCGACCAGATCCGTGCCTGGCTGAAGGAGTCCGCCTCGTGAGCGACCTGGAGTTCCCGACCTCACTGGGCGTCTCGACCCGCGAGACGATCTCGCTGATGGGGCAGGACCTCTCGGCCGAGCTCATCGGCAAGGTCAGCTTCGGCGAGCTCGCCTACCGCCTCATCACGCTCGAGACGCCCACTCCCGGGCAGTCGCGGGTGTTCGAGAGCGTGTTGGTGGCCCTGGCCGACCACGGCTTCACGCCCACGGCCATCGCCGCCCGCCTGACGTTCCTCTCCGCGCCCGACGCCCTGCAGGGCGCACTCGCCGCCGGCCTGCTGGGCGGCGGATCCAGGTTCCTCGGCGTCAGCGAGGACACCGGTGCGTTCCTGCACGCCGCGTTGGAGTCCGCGGGGGAGTTGCCCACCGACGACGCCGGCTGGGACGTCCTGGCCGCGGCGACCGTGCAGGCCCGCAAGGACGCCGGCGGGTTCGTCCCGGGCCTGGGTCACCACCTGCACAAGGACGGCGACCCCCGCACTCCCGTGGTAGTCGGCATCGCCCGCGAGGAGGGCGCCTACGGCCCGCACCTGGCGCTGTTCGAGGCCATCGGCCGGGTCGCCCCCTCCGTGCTCGGCAAGTCGCTGCCGCTCAACGGCGCCGGCACCTGCGGTGCGGTGCTGGCCGACCTCGGCATCCCGCTCGGCATCCTGCGTGGCGTCGTCCTGCTGGCTCGGTGCGCGGGCCTGCTCGGCCACCTCGCCGAGGAGATGCGCAACCCGATCGCCAACTCGGTCTTCCACGCCGTGGAGTCGAACGCGGTATACGTCGAGCCGACCTCCGACTGACCGACCCCGCCCGGGCCGCCCGGCCCACCGCCGCCCGTCGGCGAACCGGTCAGGCGGTACAGAGTTCGGCGGTGCGGTCCAGGACCGCGCGGGCGGCGTCGTCGTCGCGGCGGCCGAGTCCGCACGCGGCGGAGACGGTGACCTCGCGACCGAGGTGGTCGTCGAGGCGCGAGCGGATCGTGAGCTGGTCGGCCAACGGCTGCGCCTCGTGGGCGAAGCCCGCGGCGAACCGGGTGCCCGGCGGCACCCGCAGTCCGGTGAGCGGGGCGTAGAACTCCGGGTCGGTCGTCGCGGGCTGGTCCGCTGCGGCGAACGGGGCGTGCAGCAGGTCGAGCGTCCGGCCGTCGGGCCACCCGTCGGCGACGGCGTTCGCCAGCAGGACCAGCGGCGCAGCGTCGGTCATCGTGCCGAAGGCGCGGTTGTTCATGTCGCCCAGGCACAGGTGGACCCCGAACCGGGTCCCCTCCGGTGCCGCCGCGGCCAGACGGGTGACGTTCCGCGCCAGCACCCGGGCGAGGGCCGGCCGCGCGGCGGCCGGCGCCTTCGCGAGGAGCACCAACTCGACCGGCACCTCGATCTGGAAGAGGGTGTCCGGGCCGGTCACCGCGGCGACCCGTCGGATCTCCGTCAACGTGGCCTCGGTGAACGCGCGGCGGTGGCGCAGCCCCCCGGCCGGGCCCAGCGTGAACATCGCGAGGTCGAAGTCGCCGGGAACCCCTTCCTGGAAGGCGATGTCGGGGCGGCCCACCCGCGCGACCGCGTCGCGGAACACCGGGTGGCTGTCGGTCACAGCGTCGAGGTGACCGAAGTCGAGGTTGGCCCCGTACAGGGTGCGGCCGCGGCGGACCTTCATCACGGGGGTGCGGTCGTAGTCCGACCAGTCGCCGGGCTTGCTGAGCTCGAGGTCGGGGTGGGCGCGCAACCCGTCGACGATCGAGATGACCCAGTTGCGGCGGTCGCCGGTCTCGCCGTCGGGGAGCGTCCGCAGGAAGGGGCCCAGGACGTCGAGCGCCGTGGTCATCGCCGTCTCCGGGTCGGGCCCGGGCAGGCTACCCACCAGGTGGGCCTCACGAGGGGACACCGACGACCTCCAGGGCGATGTCAGGCGGAGCGGCGCCGTTCGGCACGGGGGGACCGTCGGCGCCGCTCCGCTGTCGTGATCATGGCATCTGCGGGGTCACACGCCTAGAGCCGGGTTTGCGCGGTATGGCCCAGATCGCTGGACCCGGCCTAGGGTCGTCGCATGGCTGCCACGCACGTGTACACCGCGTCGTTGGCGTGGACCGGCTCGACGGCGGTGGGGTACCGGGGTTACAGCCGCGCCCACCGGGTCGTGACACCACCCGCGGCGACCGACCTGATCGTGAGCGCCGACCCGTCGTTCAAGGGTGATCCGGCCCTGCTCAACCCCGAACAGCTGCTGCTCGCGTCGGCGTCGTCGTGCCAGCTGCTCGCGTTCCTCGCCCTCGCGGCGCGGGCCGGGATCGACGTCGTGAGCTACCGCGACGACGCCGAGGCCCGCATGCCGGCGACGCGTGACCGGATGCGCATCACGGGGATCACCCTGCGTCCGCGGATCGACGTCGCGGGTGAGGTCGACCTCGCCGAGGTCGAGCGGCTCACCCACGTCGCGCACGACGAGTGCTACATCGCGAACACCCTCGCGTGCGAGGTCGTCGTCGAGCCCGAGGTCCGAGGGGTCACCGCCTCCACCCCGGCCTGACGGACGACTGGGTCACATCCGGAATGCGGAGCGGCTGACCCTCCCTGGACTGGTGTGAGCAGCTCCACCGCCCCGCCTGTCCTGGACCTCCCCGAGCACCCCTCTCCCGCAGTCGTCGTCCCGCCCGTCGTCGACGTGTCGGCGAAGCGGGCCCGACTGCGACTCATCGTCATCCTCGGCGCCCTCACGGCGTTGGGTCCGCTGACCGTCGACACCTACCTGCCGGCCCTGCCCGCGATCACCGAGGACCTCCACACCACCGACGGCGCGGTGGGCCTCACGCTGACCGCGACCCTCATCGGGTTCGCCCTCGGCCAGCTGCTCGTCGGCCCGCTGTCCGACAGCATCGGACGTCGGCGTCCGATCCTCGCCGGGGCTGCGCTGCACGTCGTCGCCTCGGTGGCGTGCGCTCTCGCGCCGAACATCGCGACGTTGACGGCGTTCCGCGTCGTCGAGGGCATGGCCGCCTCGGGAGCTGCGGTGGTCGCCATGGCCATCGTGCGTGACGTCGCGCAGGGCCGGGCCTTCCTGGTCATGATGTCGCGGCTGCTGCTCGTCATGGGCGCGGCTCCGGTCCTCGCCCCGACGCTCGGCAGCCAGGTCCTGCGTTTCACCGAGTGGCGCGGCGTGTTCGTGATGCTGGCGGTCATCGGCTCGGTCGTGCTGGTCGTCACCGCGTTCCTCCTGCCCGAGTCGCTGCCGGCTGCGGCCCGGCGCCGCGGCGGGATCGGGGCCAGCACCCGCGCCTACGGTGCGCTGTTCCGCGACCGCAGCTTCGTCGGCCTCGCCCTGGTCGCGGGCCTGTCGATGTCGGCGGTGTTCGGCTACGTCAGCGGGTCGTCGTTCGTCATGCAACAGACGTACGGGCTCTCGGTGCAGGAGTTCGGTCTGGCGTTCGGCGCCGGGTCCGTGGCGCTCATCGTCGGCACGCAGCTCAACCCCCGGCTCACCGCACGGTGGAGTTCGGCCGGGGTGCTCGGTGTGGCCCTGGTCCTCGCGTTGCTCGGCGGCGTCGGTGTGATCGTGGCCGCCACCACCGGTGTGGCCGGTCTGGTCGGACTGCTGATCCCGCTCTGGGTCGTCCTCTTCGGCGTCGGTGTCGTCCTGCCGAACGCCCCGGCTCTGGCCCTCAACGGCAAGGGTGAGTCGGCCGGCACCGCCGCCGCCCTGCTCGGCGCCGCCCAGTTCGGAGTGGCCGGCCTGGTCGGGCCTGTGTTCGGGGCGGTCGGCGTCACGGCGACGACGATGGGCCTGGTCATCACCGGGGGCCTCGCCCTGACCCTCGCGGTCTACATCGGCGTGGTCCGGCCGTGGCGGCTCGCGCCGCTCTCGCCCGGCGCCGCCGTGGTCGCCGCCCACTGACGGTCGGGCCCGACCGTCAGTAGTGGTCCAGCACCGCCAGGAGCGTCGCCGCGGTGAACGGTCGGTCACTGAACACGAGGCGCACGGCGGCGGGGTCGGGGTTGCCGGCGTCCGGTCCACGCCACCGCAACCGCAGGCCGGCGCGCTCGGCCGTGCGGCGTGAGCCCGCGTTGTTCTCGAGCAGGAACGCCACCACCGGCAGTCCCGGCCGTACGACCTGTGCGGTCGCGATCGCGGTCGCAGCCGCCTCGACCGCGAAGCCGTGCCCCTGGGCCTCGGGGCGGAACCGGTAGTAGAGGTTCCACCAGGACCGGCCGGCGGGCACGGCGCACCCGCACACGCCCAGGTACTCGCCGTCCTCCCGGCGGCGCACCGACCAGTAGCCCAGCCCGTCGGCCACCCAGCTGGCGTCCATCGCGGCGAACGAACCCTCGGTGCGGGCCCGGGACTCGTGCCGGCCGGAGGGCAGGTGACGCCACACACGCGGATCGGCGTGGAGGGCGAACATCTCGTCGACGTCCCGGCCACAACCCGGTCGAGGCGCAGGCGCGGTGTGAGCACGTGCTCCGCGTTCACGGGCGGGCGCCGACCCGGGTGATGGCCTCGCGGGCCACCTCGTGCGCGGATGCCGTCGCTGCCAGCAACGTTGCACCCTGCATCAGTGCGGCGAGCAGGCCGGCGGCGAACGCGTCACCGGCGCCCGTGGTGTCGATGACCGCCTCGACCGTCCGGGGCACCGGGACGCGCTCGACGGTGTCGTCACGCGCGACGTACGCGCCGTCACGTCCGCACTTGACGACCGCGGCGCGGCCCCAGCGGGCCAGTTCGAGGGCGGCAGCCGCGGCGTGCCCACGGCCGGTGAGCACGTGCGCCTCGTCGAGGTTGGCCAGGACCAGCGCGTCAGCGCACCACCCACGCACGGTGTCGGGTCCGAACTGCCGCAACGGCGCCGCGGACGCGACGTCGATCGAGACGGTCGCACCCGCGGCGCGTGCCACGGCCGTCTCTTCCAGCACGAGGTCGCGCACGCCGTCGTGGAACAGGGCGTACGCGGAGAGGTGCAGGTGCTCCCCGGTGCGGTGACCGGTCCCGGTGAGCGCCAGGTTCGCGCCGGCGTCGGGCACCATCGTCCGTTCCCCGTGGGCGTCGACCAGTACCAGGCACGCACCGGTGGGCCGGGTGGGGTCCATGCCGACGCTGCCGACGTCGACCCCGCGGCGGGCGAGGTCGTCGAGCAGGGCCCGGCCGGCGGCGTCGTCACCCACCCGGGCGGCGAGTGCCACCGGGACCCCCAGTTCGGCCAGCCAGGCCGCACAGTTGGCGGCTGCCCCGCCACCGGTCAGTCGCACGCTCGCGCGGGTGTCGGACGCCACGGCGAGGTTCTCGGGCAGGTGCGCGACGACGTCGGTGAGCAGTTCGCCGACGCACCGGACCCGGTCGCCGGCGACGAGCGGGAGAGGCGTGCTCACCGCGCCGCGTAGGCCGCCGCGACCTCGGCCGCCACCCGGGCGTTCTGCCGCACCAGGGCGACGTTGGTCGCGAGCGACGCGCCGGCGGTCTGGGTGTGGAACCAGTCCAACAGGAACGGTGTGACGTCCTTGCCGGTGACCCCGCGCTCAGAAGCGGCGGCCAGACCCGACGCCAGGGTTGCATCGTGCAACGCTTCGTCGAGTTCGTCGGCGGGGTCGACCGGGTTGACGAGCAGGATGCCGTTGCCGTCGGTGCCCATGGCGGCGCGCGCCGCGAGCACGTCGGCGACGTCGTCGGGGGAGTCGACCCGCCACCCGACCGGGTGACCGGAGTCGCGGCGGTAGAACCCCGGGAAGGCGTCGGTGCGGTAGCCGAGGACGCCGATCGACAGTGTCTCGAGCCGCTCGAGGGTGGCGCCGACGTCGAGGATCGACTTGACCCCGGCGCACACGACGAGGACGCCGGTGCGGGCCAGCACGTCGAGGTCGGCCGACTCGTCCCACGTCTCGCGGGCGTCGCGGTGGACACCACCCAGCCCGCCCGTGGCGAACACCCTGATCCCGGCCATCGCTGCGAGGTGGGCCGTGGCCGCGACGGTGGTGGCGCCGTGCCCGCGCCGGGCCGCGACGATCGGCAGGTCCCGCACGCTCACCTTGACCACGCTGTCGTCGCCCGCCACCACGGCCAGGGCGTCGTCGCTCAACCCGATGTGGGCCTCACCGCCGACCACGGCGATGGTGGCGGGGGTCGCGCCGGCCACCCGGACCTCGTCCTCGATGGCGCGGGCGATCTCGAGGTTGTCCGGCCGTGGCAGGCCGTGACTGATGATCGTGCTCTCCAGGGCGACGACCGGGCGGCCGTGAGACAGGGCTTCGACGACATCGGGAGCGACAATCACGTCGTCCATCCTGCCGTGACCCGTGACAGCGACTCAGCACGCCCTCGCCTCGAGATCCGCGCACCGCTCGCTCCGGTTTTCACACCTGCAGTTCACCTTCCGCCTCCCGACGACGGAGCGCTTCATGCCGACCACATGGCGCCCGTGAGCAAGGCGTCGGATGTGTCCCGGATGTCGAGCCGCGAGCCACATCTGCACGGATTTGGTGACCTGTTCGTGACACATCCTCCTGGGACCTCACCTAGGCTCTCGATGCTTTCCCACTTGTCGAGACGTCGAAGTCAACGGATGGTGTCTGCTCGCGTGGCCGACCGGAACGGGATCAGCGAGAAGGTCGTCACCGCCGCGAACCTGCTCGACGTCGCTTTCAAAGCGGCCGTGCTCGCGTCGATGCCCCACGTGGCGGACCTCCCGCCCTCGATGACGGTGGACGCGTCGACGCCGCAGGTCGTCGAACGCCGCAGTGACGTGCCCGAGTCCCTGGTCGCGCAGGCGTACGAGATCGTGGCCGGCGACCCGGCCGAGCAGTTCGCTACGAACCAGGAGAAGGTCGTCGGGGCCATGCGCGACGGCCTTGAGTCGGTCGGGCAGTCCGACGTCGTCGCGGCCGGTCCGCCCGACCCCGACGTCGCCGCGCGGTTCACCGCGGCGCTCACGGACCATCACCAGGCCGACCTCAGCCAGGATGCCGACCTCGCGGATGCGACGGACGCCGCCGACGACGCGACCGAGTCCGGCCTCAGCGTCGACGGCGCCGACGACGTGGCCGTTGTTGCCGACGTGGAGTCGGCCGCGGACATGGAGTCGGCCGCGGACATGGAGTCGGCCGCGGACCTGGAGTCGGCCGCGGACCTGGACACCGCCGCGGACATGGACACCGCCGCGGACATGGACACCGCCGCGGACATGGACACCGCCGCGGACATGGACACCGCCGCGGACATGGACACCGCCGCGGACATGGACACCGCCGCGGACATGG